>JANMSL010000355.1:0-5276 GCA_031389245.1 Lysobacterales bacterium
GTGTTCGGCGATCCCATGCAGCGCCACCACGGTACCTTCGCCGCCACTGATCGCCTGCTGGTTGGCCCCGGTATTGCGGACCGTTCCGATGACCGTGACGACACTGTACTTGCCGACCAGCAGAGTGAATGCGCCCCCCGCCGCATTCTGCAGCGTGGCGCCGGCCTGCACGTCGACCAATGCACCGTTGCCGAGCGAGATCGCCGCGCCGGAACCCCCATCGACCACCGCGCCGGGCAGCACGGTCACGCTGACCCCGGTGGCGCCGGACGCGATGATTGGCGCTGAGGCGCCGGAGCAGGTCACGACCGAGTTGTTGACCACCACGCCGCCGCCCTGCACATCGCAGGCGGCCTCGGCGGTACCGCAGGCAAGAGCGGTGAAGGACAGCAATCCGGCGCAGCAGCGGCGACCGGCGCGCAGCAATGGACGCGGTGACATGGGCAAACTCCGCAGGCTTGGAAGTGCCTCAAGGTTAGGCGCCTGCAAGTCCGACGGTTTGTCGCTGCGTCCCAGGTCGTTGTCGGATCGTCCCGGAATGCGGGTTCACGGTTCATGCCGCTGCGTGTCCGCAGAGCGCTTCACGGCAGGGCCAGAGCCCGGCAGGCGTCAGTGACTGCCGGGTATTTCCGCATCCTGATCGCTCGATGGGTCCCACGAGTATGCTAAGTCGGATAAGCTCCGCGCCGGGCTGCAGACTTGCCAGCGCCACCCCAAGCTCGGGACAATCCCCGTTCCGGCGCCATCTGGGGAGTGCCGGCCCATCGTTGCCACGGTGAACCAAAGCGAGGCCTTGTGTCGGGGATACTAGTTGTAGAGCGCTCAGCGACCCTGAATCACCTGTTGCAGCGAACGCTGCAGGCGTCACAGGTCAGCAGCTGGGCAGAGCTGACCAGTTATGCCGATACGCTCGATCATTTGCAGCGTGCTGCCGATATGGGCCAGCCCTACGGCTTGATCATGCTCGGCGCGCCGGCACGCAATACGCGTGACTTCGAAGACCTGCTCATGTTCCTGCGCAACCCGCGCCAGGCAAAGATTCCGTTGCTGCTGCTGGCGCACGAAAAGACCGCCGACATTGATGCGTTTGTTGCCGCGCGACCGGAAACCACGTTTTTGCTGTGGGCCAATTTTTCCCGCATTCCGGCCATCATCGGGCAACTGGCACCCGCGCCGGAGCCCGCCGCCGTATCCGAAACCCACAGTCCCGACCCGACCATGTCGGGCACGCCGATGCAGAGCACCAGCAGCGCACATAAGCCCGACAACGGCGTGCGTGTACTGTTCGTCGACGATTCCGCCAGCGTGCGCCTTGCCTACAAGCAACTGCTCGACCGCAACGGTTACAAGACGGAAACCGCCGGGTCGATTTCCGAGGGTTACCTGAAGGCGACCAGCAGCCACTTCGACTTGATGGTGATCGATTACTTTTTACCCGACGGTAACGGCGACGAGCTGTGCCGCAAGTTGCGGCACAACCCATCCACCGCCGCGGCGGCGATCGCGATCATCACCGGCACCTATCGCGAAGATGTGATCAAGCGTTGCCTCGAAGCCGGCGCGGTGGAATGCACGTTCAAGAACGAAGCCAAAGAACTGTTCCTGGCACGCATCAATGGCCTGGCGCGACAGGTGCAGATGCACAAAGCCTCGCAGTCGGAAAAGCAACGACTCGAGGGCATCCTCGGTTCGGTCGGCGATGGCGTGTTCGGCGTGGATGCCAAGGGCGTGATCAGCTTCGTCAATCCGACGGCACTGCGCTTACTCGGCCACGACGATGAGAGCACACTGATTGGGCAGCCCGCGCACCTGATCGTGCATCACTCCGCAGGCGATGGCCAGGCGATTGAAGAGAAGGATTCTCCGCTGGTACAGGCCTACCACAGCGGCATACCGCTGAATGCGCTGGAGACCGTGTTCTGGAATCGAAAGCGCGAAGCGATGCCGGTGGAATGCTCGGTGTTGCCGCTCTCGGTTGGCGCGCAGCGCGAAGGTTCGGTCGTTGTGTTCCGCGACATCTCCGAACGCAAGAGCGCCGATCGGTTGCGCTGGGAGTTGATCCACGATTCCCTGACCGGGCTATTCAACGCGCGACATTTCTCTCAGGTATTGAGCAACGAGTTGATCAAGCGCCGCGACCACGGCGGCTACTCGGCCGTGCTCTATGTCGACATCGATCGTTACACGCATATCATCGACGCCGGTGGTCCCGGCGTCGGCGACCGGCTCGTTGCCGATATTGGCCAGGCGTTCAACAAGCGCTTGCGCGAGGGCGATGTCATGGCGCGGCTCGAAGGCGATCGTATGGCGCTGCTGCTGACCGGCGTCGCTCTCGACAATCTGTTCACCATCGCCGATGGCTTCCGCGCATTGGCCCATGAGTGTCACTACGTCGCCAACCGGCACAAGCGTAATGCCACCGTGTCTCTGGGCGTGGCGGTGCTATCGCGCGACACACCCTCGGCCGAATACGCTCTGGAGCATTCCCGCGTCGCCTGCCGAACGGCCAAGCATCGCGGCCGCGATCAAACCCAGATCTATGTCGGTGAGCATGACGTGCGCGTTGCGCGTGAGCTGGAGGCAGGCTGGACGACGCGATTTCGTGAGGCCATCGAACAGAACCGCTTCGAGTTTGATCTGCAGCCGATCGTGCCGCTGACGGCGTTGTCGCAGACCGAGTCGCAGATCGAAGTGCGCAATGGTTGGCGTCTGGGCGACGCCAGCACCGAAATCCTGTTCGAGTTGCTGATTCGGATGCGCGACCGTCGCGGCGACGTGGTCGCGCCCAGCGTTTTTGTGCCGCTGGCCGAGCGCGTCGGCATGATGCCCAAGATCGATCTCTGGGTGGTGCAGCACGCGCTCGCGGCGATGGCCGCACACACAGCGCTGCTCGATCGCATCGCCTTCAATATCAACTTATCCAATCAGACCCTGGCCGATCCCGAATCGATGGCGCTGATCGTGAATGCGATCAAGGCATCCAGTGTGCCGGCGCGCGCATTGGTGTTCGAGATCACCGAGACCAGCGAAATGACCTCAATGCACGTGGTGCGTCGTGTCATGCAGCAGCTACGCGACCTGGGCTGCCGCTTCGCGCTGGATGATTTCGGCACCGGGTTTTCATCGTTCACGCATCTGCGCCACTTGCCGGTCGATTTCGTCAAAATCGAAGGCAGTTTTGTCGAGGGCATGGCCGACAACGATCTGGATCACACCATGGTCGCATCGATCGCAGGTCTGGCCCGGTCGATGAAGCTTGCGGTGATCGGTGAACATGTGGACAGCTTCGCTACGCTGCAGGCACTGCGCGAATGCGGCGTGGAATACGGACAGGGCCACTATATTGGTGAGCCGCGCAAGTTTGCCGACCTGGATTTCGCTTCGGTCATGCCGCCGCGTTGAGTCGGACTCCGGATCGCAATCGGCGGCCTGCGACGCGCAGCGGTCACCGCTGCTGCGCTCGCGACTATTTCGGGATGACTGATGGCGCCATCTACGCAGACGCATGAGGCCGCCGCCACGTCAGCATCATTCACCGCACGCAGCGCGTTGCGCCAGGCACTGGGCGCAGGCGCGACGCGCATCGCGCTGAGCCTGTTGCTGGGACTGGCGGTACTGGCGCTGGCCGGGCCGTGGCTGAGTCGATTCGACGCCGAGGACACCGATTGGCAACACATCCAGGTCGCGCCCGGGTGGGCACACGGCCATTGGCTGGGCACCGATGCAATTGGCCGCGACGTATTTGTGCGCACCTTGGTCGGAGGTCGCGTTTCATTGCTGGTAGCGGCGGGAGCCGGCACGCTGGCATTGCTGCTCGGCCTGCTCTATGGCGCGTATGCCGGTACGCGCGGCGGCGCGATCGAGCGTCTGTTGATGCGCTTGCTGGATGTGATCTCCGCGTTGCCGTTCCTGTTGATCGTAATTCTCCTGCTCACAGTATTCGGACGTCATCCGCTACTGCTGATCGCCGCGATCGGCGGCTATGTCTGTGTCGATCTGGCACGCATGGTGCGCGGCGAATCCGCGCGTCTGCGCGAACTTCCGTTCATGACCGCCGCGCGCGCGCTCGGCGCCTCAACGCCATGGCTGTTGCGCCGCCACGTGCTGCCCAACGTACTCGGGTTTGCACTGGTGTATCTGTCGCTGGCGATCCCACAGGCGATCCTGGTTGAGAGCTTTCTGAGTTTTCTCGGTCTGGGTGTTGATGAGCCTGCAGTCAGCTTGGGTACCCTGCTTGCCGAGGGCGCTCAGGAGATCGAAGATGCGCCCTGGGTACTGATCGCGCCGGCGCTGTTCATGGTATCGCTGCTGATGGCGCTGACCGTGCTCGGTGATGCGCTGCGTCGCGCAGCTTCGCCGCGCGAAGGCGATGCGTCATGTTGAATGTCAGGGCGAACTCTGTACGCGAACTGCGAACAGCGCAGCTGCAAAGGCTGAATCTGCAGGTTAACTCTAACCAGCATCTTGCACCCACAGCCGCGGCAATGTCTGGACTGGGTTCGCCATGAGCGTAGCGATTACGCGACTTCGCCTTGAGCATTTCGCCGTGCAATACCTCCATGCCGAGCGGCCGGCACTGAGTAATATCTCGCTCAACCTTCGTGCCGGCGCGTGCCTGGGGGTGGTGGGTGAATCCGGCAGCGGCAAATCCACTCTGGCGTTGGCATTGATCGGGCTGCTGCCGGTGAGCGCGCGACAGTCTGGGTCATTGCACTGCGACGACCGGCGCGTGGCCTTCGACGACATGCGCACCTGGCGCGCACTGCGCGGGCGTCACATCGGTTATGTATTTCAAGACGCTGCCGCGAGTTTGCACCCGCTGCGCAGCGTGTACGTGCAGTTGCACGAGATGCTGCGCGACGAAGCGCGCGTGACGCAAGCGCTGCGCGAAGTCGGGCTTGCCACTGACCGCAACTTCTTGCGGCGTCTGCCGCATCAGCTTTCCGGTGGCCAACGGCAGCGGCTGATGATCGCACTGGCACTGGCTCTGGCACCGTCCATACTGATCTGCGACGAGCCGACCAGTGCCCTCGACGCGTTGGCCAGCGCCGCTATTCTGGATTTGCTGCAGCGACTCAAGCTCGAGCGTGGACTGGCGCTGCTTTTCGTCAGCCATGATCTTGACGCGGTGGCTGCCATTGCCGATGAGTTGCTGGTGCTGCGCGCCGGCATCTGCGAGCTGCAGGGCGCTACTGCCAGCGTACTCGCGTCCGAACAGGCCTACGTCAGCGAGCTGCGTAACAGTCGACCGCGCCTGCGTGGCAATCCGCAGCGCT
>JANMSL010000363.1:0-5859 GCA_031389245.1 Lysobacterales bacterium
GAGGGTGAAACTCGGACGGATGATGGTTGGAAACCCGACCCTGGTTTGCACGTCCAGCGCCTGCTCCAAGGTCTTTGCCACTTCGGCTTTCGGGCACTCCAATCCGATCTCGATCATTGCTTGCCGGAACAGGGCACGGTCTTCGGCCATGCGGATGGCTTCGCGCGAGGCGCCGATCAGCTCGACGCCGTATTTCTCCAATACACCCTGGTCGGCCAAGTCCAACGCGGTGTTGAGCGCTGTTTGTCCACCCATTGTCGGAAGCAGGGCGTCGGGGCGCTCCTTGGCGATAATGCGCTCGATGGTGCGCCAGTTGATCGGCTCGATATAGACCGCGTCCGCCATGTCCGGATCGGTCATGATCGTTGCCGGGTTGGAATTGACCAGTACCACGCGGAACCCCTCCTCACGCAGCGCCTTGCAGGCTTGCGCACCAGAGTAGTCAAACTCGCAGGCCTGACCGATGACGATCGGGCCGGCGCCGATGATCAGGATCGTGTGGATATCGGAACGCTTGGGCATAAGCACGCAGGCCCTGCCGCTAGGCAGAGCAACCGGAAGCTGAGGGACTCCAACATTCTAACGGTTCGGTGGCTGCCGACCAAGCGAATGCTGCTGAAGCTTGGACATCACGGAGCCGGCGCGGGTGCGGCGGCCCCTTGAGCGCGGGTCCACACTACTTTGACTTCGGCAACGGTGGCGCGCGGCATGTCCAGCTCGATTTCGCGCCCGCGCTCATTGACCAATACTTTGAGACCGGTATTGAAAAAGCGCTTGAGAATTCCTTCGCGCTTCGAACCCAGACTGGTGCTGACAATCACCCGCTCACCCACAACAAAAGCCAGGTCGTCATAGGCAACGACTTCGATGACGGGTGCCTCTGCGCTTGGCACCAGCCCTTCCTCACCGGCTACGGTGGTCGTGGCGTTGGCCTCGACCACAACCGCTTCTATGCTTGCGTCGGGCAAGATCGCATTTGGATCAACTACTTCTTCCTCAGCCACCGGTTCGCTTTCGCTCGCTGTCGGGGCGGCTATAGCAACCGGTGGCGATGGCGCGTCGGCGCTACAGGCAGCCAGCAACAGCAGTGCACTCATCGCCACCGCCCAGCGCAGCATGCGCCCAGCACAACACCCGAAACTCATAGTCACTCCCATCATGCAGCCCGCGAACGCTCGCCTGGCGATTCTGCCATTGCACGGAGGAACCGATCAAACAACCGCGTCACATCATGAGGACCCGGACTGGCTTCCGGGTGCCCCTGAAAGCCGTAAGCCGGGGCATCGGTCAGGGCAATACCCTGCAATGACTGGTCGAACAACGAGCGGTGGGTCGCCCGTACATTGGGCGGCAGCGAGTTTTCCTCTACCGAAAATCCGTGGTTTTGGCTCGAGATCATCACCTGGCCAGTATCGATATCCAGCACTGGATGGTTGGCGCCATGATGGCCAAATTTCATCTTGGAAGTGCGCGCTCCGGCCGCCAGTCCGAGCAACTGGTGCCCAAGGCAAATGCCGAAGACCGGCACTTTGGTCCGAATGAATTCGCGGATCGCGGCGATGGCGTAGTCGCAAGGCTCCGGATCGCCCGGTCCATTGGAAAGAAACACGCCATCCGGACGCAACGCCATCACTTCGGCAGCCGTGCTCTGTGCTGGCACCACGGTGATGCGGCAATCGCGATCGGCCAACAGGCGCAAAATGTTTTGTTTCACACCGAAGTCGTAGGCCACGACGTGGAAGCGCTGGCCGCTGGCCTGCGCACGCCCGCTGCCAAGATCGAAGCTGCCTTCATTCCAGGCGTAGGCTTTGCCGGTTGAAACCACTCTGGCCAAATCCATTCCCTTGAGCCCCGGAAATGCCCGCGCCTTGATCAGTGCGGATTCAACATCGGCGGCCGCAACGCCAGCAACCAGACAGCCCCCCTGGGCCCCCTTGTCGCGCAAAATTCGCGTCAATCGCCGCGTGTCGATCTCGGCAATGCCGAGGATGCCGTGACGTGTAAGGTACTCGCTCAGGGATTCTCGACTGCGCCAATGCGAGCTGGTCGCGGTGACACTGCGCACCACCAGCCCGGCCGCGCACACGGTGGGCGACTCCACATCATCAGGATTGCAGCCGGTATTGCCTATGTGCGGATAGGTCAGCGTCACGATCTGTCGGGTGTAAGACGGATCGGTCAGGATTTCCTGATATCCCGTCATTGCGGTGTTGAACACCACCTCGCCAATCGATTCGCCTTGTGCACCGAAAGAGACGCCACGAAAAACGCTTCCGTCTTCCAGGGCCAGCAGTGCATCGAGTTGGGTCATGGCAGGTGCTCCAAGCGCGCGCGTGCTGACGATACGAAATCGCCAGCGGGACAAAGGGGTTGGCCATTGTATCCCTTATTGCGATTGCGCCCCAGTGTGACGTTGGCGGTCAGGCAACAGCCGAAATCACGTCCTCCACGCTGTACAACCCTGCGGATCGGCCCTTGATCCATTGCGCCGCGCGCAACGCGCCGCGGGCGAACAGGTCGCGCGTAGCGGCGCGGTGGGTCAGTTCGATGCGTTCACCAACGGCGATAAACATGACCGTGTGTTCACCCACAATGTCGCCGCCGCGAATGGTGGAAAATCCGATCTCATCGGGGTCGCGGGCGCCAACGATTCCGTCGCGCGCGCGCCTCGCCACTTGATCCAGATCCAGTCCGCGCGCTTCAGCGATGGCGCGACCCAGCGCCAATGCCGTGCCACTGGGCGCGTCCTCTTTGCGCGCATGATGGGCCTCGATGATCTCTACCTCAAATTCTGGGCCGAGCGCCGCCGCGGCCTCCGCCGCCAATCGCTTGAGCAGGGCAACTCCCAAACTGAAATTGGCCGACCAAAGCACCGGAATGCGCAGCGCCGCATTCTTCAGGTCAAGTTGCTGCGCAGGCTCCAAACCGGTAGTACCGCTGACAAAGGCGATGCGATGTTCAACGGCAATGGCCAAAGCGTTGTCAAACGCCTCGCCCGCCGAAAAATCGATCAGCACATCAACTGCCAGATCGGGATCGAGCGCGCTCTGAAAAGTCAGATCGTCCTGGCCCGCACCGTCATGTCCTGGAACCACCTCATCCACACAGGCCGACTGTGCGCGCACCAACGCCGATTCAACCCGTACCCCCCGGAATCCAACCGCAGCTTCCAGCAATGCGGTACCCATGCGGCCGGAGGCGCCATAAATCGCGATTCGAACGGGTTCTGGAGTCAGCATGGGTCAATTGTAGTCTGCTTGGCCACAAACGGTACGGTCTTGGACACGACAGCCGAGCCAGGAAACGCGGCCCGAAAGAAGACACTGAAGAGCGCTCTTCATTGCGGGATGTGGCAAACGCCTCCCACGCCCCGGCCGAAATGCCGACAGTCCGGCCCGCACAATCCACGCCTTCGCCGACTGCACCGTCGACAGCGGCATCCAAGGAATTGCCACAAGCCTCCAGTTCGCCCAGTGCCTCTCAAACCGTCACCGCACTAAATTCAACAACAGCCTCCTCTGAATACTCCGGTCTCGAATAGACCGGTCGCTCGTTGCAAGGCGTCAGCATCCCCACCGGAACCCCTGGGAAACCGTGCCGATTTGAATCAGATTGCGATACCGGCTTGGATCAGAATCCACAACTCCTCAGCTGAAACGGAGGTTCAGGGTACTGGAGGGAACATCTAGACACCCCCTTCGCGGTTCGAGTGCAAGGCGCACGGAGCCCGGGAACCGCAGCGTACATGTGGGTATATGAGGATTCCGCGACACATGGATGTGTAAGGGTCGCCAGAGGCAGGATGCCGGAAGCGACCGAGCGCCGCGCAACGCGGCAATCGCATCGCGCAGGGGTTTCTAGAGCTTCCCTGGATTGCCCTCCCAGTCCCCTCCCGGCACTGCGTGGATTACGCAGACGTCACCTTCACCGCGGCAGTTTGCCTTCTAAAGAAGTACAAATCATAGCCGGTTTCCTCTCAACGCTTAACAGCTTCAAGGCATCAAATAACTTCTCGCCACAACCTCTGCGTCGTAACGTGTACATCTCGCAATTCGCTGGTATTCTATTTGAATCTGATATACACATCTCAAGAGGGATATTAGAGAATTCATCTCGACGGGGCAACCATGCGTTCCCGTAAAGCTCGAATACCATTACAACGTACTCTTCATGAGTTGATAACTCAATTTGCAACGAATAAGCACTACTAGTATCACTTGTGCTATTCAGAAATATTTCACGAAGATCGTATTTCCATAGCTCATCTGGTAACTTTGTTATTTTCATAAAATAATCTCGCGCTAATCATTGCTCAGTATACATTATTACTTCTATCACGAATAGTTTCTGCAATCTTGTCAATACGTGCTTCTATGATTGTGTTGTATTTCTTTCCGAGTAACAACAACAAGACCAAGGTAAGCACGGATGCCATGATGAAACCAGATATTACGCCATGGTCAAAAACAATTTTTGCGTAAGCAATCGCGTTAAACTTAAAAACAAGCAACAATGTCACAAAAAGAACAAGAGTCGGGGAAACAATTGCCAATGTGAACTGTGACACAAACCTCCAGTTGCTGATCACTTCCAGCGTAGTTTTATTAAGCGTTTGCCTGATATCTACATTCGCTAAACCAGCATTACGCAATTTATTCACTAGTACTTTGTTGAAAAACATATTCGTTGCTCCACACAGTGGAATCGTAAATTATTATCACATGGTTTACACGTATCCATGCCCCAAAGCTCGTCGCATCATCAAGAGGTTGCTCTTCAAATCAAAGACTGCCCAGTTCTCCAGTTCGGAAAGGCGCCAGCGAAGGTTTACGAAGCCTTTGACATGAGCATCCATCAGCGCCACGTCGCTAAATGTCAAATTTTCAACCTATAAAACATCGCCAGTTATTTCCGTCGCTTGCCCATCACAGGATCGCCTTGCGCGTCTTGACAACAATGGCGATAGTGTTTGCTTCAAATTGCCAACGATCACGCCCTCTAATCAGCACCGCGCGATTGTAGTTTGCTGACACCCGATATGGTGCAGAGACCCCCTCTTCAAGGACCCGGCTTCGCACTCTGTGGCTTGATCCGTCGCCTGCCGGGCGCGCAAGCCAGCGATTCTCAGCGTCACGTATTCAGCTCAGCGGGCTATGGCTCGGGGCCATCGCCAACGTGCCTCCTGCCTCGCCTTTGCAGCCGTTGAACACGCGCTCGACTCGACAGTAAAAACGCTCTAATGTGCGCACGTGGTCACATCGCGACGCCCAGGGGTGGTGCTAGCGGTGCTTTTTTCGCTTTCGTCACTGGGGAATCATCATGAAGGCAATTAATCGACTAGCGGTCGCTCTGGTCGCGGTCACCGCCACAATGTGGCTGGGACTTGCTCAAGCCAACAGCCTTGAGATCGTCAACATCAGCAGCCAAATGGTGCCGAACGAAGTCAAGGGCGCTGCGCCTGCCCGCGCTTCCACTCCACTGAATAATCCTGCAGGATTGCGTCAGACCCCTTACGTGCCATTTGGCCAGGGCTATGGCGGCGAAGCGGAGCCCAACGGCACATTCGCCACGGCATCGCCCATGGTCGGAACCAATCTGGTGACGCGGGCGACGCTGTTTCCCAATGGCGATATCGATTTCTACTCGTTCACCGCCAACGCCGGTGACAAAATCTATGCAGCAACGATCACTTCGTTCTCCGCCGGTAGCAGCACTGATAGTCAACTGCGCTTGCTGGCGTCCGACGGCGTTACGCTGATCGAATTCGATGACGACAACGGCAGCTTTGCGGGCTTTTCTTCCTCGATCGCCGGCGCCACGATTCCGACAACCGGCACCTACTTCCTGCAAGTCAACGAC
>JANMSL010000371.1:0-2422 GCA_031389245.1 Lysobacterales bacterium
CGCTTGTCACGCTCGATCCCCTCACGAGTGAACACCTGCACATCGATCACCGTACCGGAAATACCGGATGGCACACGCAGTGAAGTATCCTTTACGTCGGAAGCCTTCTCACCGAAAATCGCGCGCAGCAGTTTTTCTTCCGGGGTCAATTGGGTCTCACCCTTGGGTGTAACCTTGCCTACCAGCACATCGCCCGCGTCCACTTCGGCGCCGATATGAATAATGCCGGATTCATCCAGACGCCCCAATTGCAGTTCCGACAGATTGGAAATGTCACCGGTAATTTCTTCCGGCCCCAGCTTGGTGTCGCGGCTCACCACCGACAACTCTTCGATGTGAATGGAAGTAAAACGGTCTTCGGCGACAATACGCTCGGAAATCAGAATCGAATCTTCGAAGTTATAGCCGTTCCACGGCATGAACGCGACCAGCATGTTCTGCCCCAGCGCCAACTCGCCCATGTCGGTAGAAGCACCGTCGGCAACCACGTCGCCACGGGCAATCACATCACCCACTTTCACCAGCGGACGCTGGTTGATATTGGTATTCTGGTTGGAACGGGTATATTTGATCAGGTTGTAAATGTCCACGCCTACCTCGCCAGCGTGCGCTTCGGTATCGTGCACCCGTACCACGATGCGGCCCGCATCGATATAGTCCACGATGCCACCACGCACCGCCTGCACTACGGTGCCGGAATCCATTGCCACCACGCGCTCAATCCCGGTACCCACCAGCGATTTCTCCGCGCGCAAGCAGGGCACTGCCTGGCGCTGCATGTTGGAACCCATCAGTGCACGGTTGGCATCGTCGTGCTCGAGGAACGGAATCAGCGACGCTGCTACTGACACGATCTGCGCTGGCGCCACGTCCATATACTCAATGCGATCAGGTGTCGCCAGGGTAAATTCATTCTTGTGACGGCAGGAAACAATATCATTGGCGAACTTGCTGTGGCGATCCAGCTCCGCGTTCGCCTGGGCGATGACGAATTGTCCTTCCTCAATCGCCGACAGATAGTCAATGTCATCGGAGACCTTGCCGTTCTTCACCTTGCGATACGGCGTTTCCATGAACCCGTATTCGTTGGTGCGGGCATACAGCGCCAGCGAATTGATCAGGCCGATGTTCGGACCTTCCGGTGTCTCAATCGGGCACACCCGGCCATAGTGAGTAGGATGCACGTCACGCACTTCGAAGCCGGCACGCTCGCGCGTCAAGCCGCCCGGTCCCAGTGCGGAAACACGGCGCTTGTGGGTAATCTCGGACAGCGGATTGGTTTGGTCCATAAACTGCGACAACTGACTGGAGCCAAAAAACTCGCGCACCGCCGCCGACACCGGCTTGGCATTAATCAAGTCATGCGGCATCAGATTGTCAGTCTCAGCCTGTCCCAGCCGTTCTTTCACTGCGCGTTCAACCCGCACCAGTCCGGAACGGAACTGGTTTTCCGCCAGCTCGCCGACTGAACGTACGCGGCGATTGCCGAGGTGATCGATGTCGTCTATCTCGCCACGACCATTACGCAGCTCCACCAGAATCATGATGACGGCAATAAGGTCTTCGTTCGATAAGGTAGCCGCACCAGTCAATTCGGTCTTGCCGACACGGCGATTGAATTTCATCCGTCCCACTACCGACAGGTCGTAGCGTTCTGGCGCATAAAACAAGCCGTTAAACAGTGATTTGACCGCCTCTTCCGTGGGCGGCTCACCGGGACGCATCATGCGATAAATCTCCACTTGTGCAGCCAACTGATCAGCCGTCTCAACTAATCTCAGGGTTTGGGAAATGTACGCGCCCTGATCGAGATCGTTGGTATAAATGGTGTGAATTTTTTCGATGTTGGCCTCATGCAGCTTGGCCAGCAACACCTCGGTGATCTCATCGTTAGCCAGTGCCACCACTTCGCCGGTTTCCTTGTCCACCACGTTGTGACCCAGTACCCGCCCCATCAGAAAATCTTCCGGCACGGCCAGCTTGTCTATGCCCGCCTGCTGTAATTCACGCACATGCTTGACGGTAATGCGCTTGTCTTTCTGAACGATGACTTTGCCACTCTTGGTGGCGATGTCAAAGCGCGCCACGTCGCCGCGCAGGCGCTCCGGCACCAGTTCAAACTGGATGCCTTTTTTGGAAAGATGGAAAGCATCAAAAGAAAAGAAACCCGCAAGAATCTGCTCTGCGGTATAGCCGATGGCTTTCAGCAGCGTGGTGACCGGCATTTTGCGACGGCGGTCAACGCGGAAATAGAGGTAATCCTTGGGGTCGAATTCGAAATCGAGCCAGGAACCACGATAGGGAATAATACGTGCCGAGAACAACAACTTGCCGGACGAATGCGTCTTGCCGCGGTCATGTTCAAAGAACACGCCGGGAGAGCGGTGCAGTTGTGACACGATTACCCGCTCAGTGCCGTTGA
>JANMSL010000382.1:0-5433 GCA_031389245.1 Lysobacterales bacterium
GTCAAGGCGATGCAGATGCTGCAAGTCTGTATCGACGCCGATCCGGGCTACTGCCCCAGTGAAGCGAACGAGTTGTACCCGCTCGCCGTGGCGGCATCGAAATACGGCAAGCATGAGTTGGCGGTGCGCGTGGTACTGAACGGCATGAAGTGCTTCGTGAAGTCTCGCGAGATACCCGACTGCGCCCTGTTGGCAGCGCGGCTGTTGTCGGAAAAGCTGAGTGACGACACCCAGGCGCGGCAACTGCTGGTCGAGATCAAATCGCGTTTCCCGCAGTGCGCTCAAATCACCGAGATCGACCGATTCATCACCCGGCTCGACGCGTTCAAGAAGCCGTTGTAACGGGCTCGGCGTGGGCGCAGTTCAACGCCGCATTGCCAACAAACTTCAATCGACGAGCGCGCCAACTGCATGAACAACACGAACTTGAACATCCGCCACGCGCGCAACGGTCTCTGGCTCGCGGCCATTGCCGCAGTGCTGTTCTCGGCCAAGGCAATCCTGGCCAAGTTCCTGTATCGCTACGGCATCGACGCGGTGACCCTGATCATGTTGCGCATGCTGTTTTCACTACCGGTGTTTGCCACGGTTGCCCTCATCGAAACCTGGCGTGCGCGCCGAAATGGCAACCGTCTGAGCTGGCGCGAATGCGGCCACATCGTGGTGCTCGGTTTTTTCGGCTATTACCTGTCCAGCTTTCTGGATTTCTGGGGCCTGCAGTACGTCAGTGCATCGCTGGAACGACTGATCCTGTTTCTCAATCCATCGCTCGTCGTGTTGATTGGCGTGCTGTTCCTGCGCCGGCCGGTAGCACGCGCGCAATGGATGGCGATGCTGGTCAGCTATGTGGGCATCGTGCTGGTGTTCTGGGAAGGTCTGCGCCTGGGCGGCTCCAAAGTCGCGCTCGGCAGTGCCTTGGTATTTGCTGCTGCGCTCAGCTATGCACTGTACTTGTTGATGTCCGGCGCGCTGGTCAAGCGCGTTGGCAGTCTGCGCCTGGTTGCGTACGCGATGTGTGTTTCCACCGCCGCCTGCATCATCCAGTTCCTGTTGATTCACCCGCTGCAGATGCTGCAGCAACCGGCTGCGGTCTACGGACTGTCGGTAATCAATGCGCTGTTCTGCACGGTGGTTCCGGTCTATCTCACCATGTTCGCCATTGCCCGCATCGGCCCCGCCGCCACCGCGCAGACCGCGATGATCGGGCCGGTGTCGCTGGTGTTTCTGGGATGGTGGCTGCTTGGCGAGCAGATCACCGTGATGCAATTGGCCGGCACCGCCATCGTCATCGCCGGCATGTGGTTGTTGACCCGGGTAAAGGCAATCGAACTGAGCACACAGGAGCCTTGATGTTGCACAGGCGACCATCGGCGAATTCTGTCGTCGAATGCGCCCGATCCAACACGCTGACTCAACTCGCCAAGGTCGTTCCGTGCTTGCGGTCACCCAATGGCGATCCCATCAGGCAAGTGGTCCGGTAACCATCCGGCGGATGAAAGCACAGCGCGCTCGCATCCGCCGAAGGAGACGAAGGCTAGTTGCAACTCGCCGGTGTCAGCACCTGTCCGTCCTCGAATCCTGATTGCAGCAAGCGATCATCATTGCAGGCGGGTCCGCCTTCGAACAGCAAGGCGTTGGTACCCGCTGGACGATAGCTGCCGAATTGCCCGTCCTGAATATTGAGCCGCCATTTGTTGACGCCGATACGCGTGGCCCGCGGGGAGAAGTCCCACCAACCCACTGTGTTGTTGACGCCCGGTGTCGACGGGCCGTAGAAGCGGAAGCTCCAACCATACTGGTTGAAGTTGGCATTGTGGAACGTCAGTTCGACCGTGGCCTGGGCACAGTTCTGAATGTCAAAACGCACCAGGTCCTGTGGATAGCTATAGAAGCGCGGACCACCGTTGATAAAATCGCGTCCATTGCGCGCCGCCAGTTTGGCCTGAACATCCACCGCCTGGTCACAGGCTCCGCCACTGCCGGAAATAATGTCGCTGGTAAAAAAGCCGCCGGCTCCCTGGGCTGCATCGCCCGGTCCGCGCAGCAGCACCACGCTTGAGCCCACTGCGCCTTGCAACGCGTCGCCGGTGCCATCGCCATTGCCGTCGCCACCGTTGGGCGCGTTGTTCTCGGTGCCATCGGGTATGCCGTCGCCATCTTCGTCAGGTACCTGCTCGATGGTCCAGACACCGGTGACAGTGCCGGCATGCAAAATGGTTGAGTTGAACGGGTCGAGCTCCAAAGCCAACGCGGCATGCGCGGGCAGGCCCACACTGATCGATCGCCAGTTCGCGCCACCATCGTCACTGCGATAGACCGCGCCTGGATTGGTGATTGAACCGCTGCCAGAGGCATAGAGGATGTTCGGCGCAATCGGATCTACCAGCAGATCGCGGATATCGACCCTGGACGCGATCCCGGTTGCCGATTCGGTCCAAGTCACTCCGCCGTTGGTGGTCTTGTAGATTGAGCCGCTGGTTGGACTGATTTCGGCGTCGACAACTGAAGCCCAAAGCGTATTTCCGTCGGTGGGATGAATCGCCAGAGACAGAACACTGAAGCCAGTATTGGTAGTGCCGGCGATGCGCGGCAATCCGCCGGCGCCGTTCGGGCCGCTGGCGTGCACCCAGGTGGCGCCGGCATCATCGCTGCGAAATACGCCGCTGGCGCGATCGGTGCCTGGCGTAATGATGCTCGCGAAGGTACCGATGTAGAGCCGATTCGAGTTGGTTGGATCGATCAGGATATTGACTGGCGTGATACGCGCCGCGTTGTCTGACGGTGGCAGCGTCGAGTCGAGCGCCACCCATTGCACGTTCGGCAGACCCGCGCCATTCAACACCGTGGTGTCGGCATTGTCGGTACGCATCACCCGATACGAGAAGCCTGCGGTTGGCGCACCGCTGGATGTGGCATACATTCGATGCAGCGTTCCAGACGCGCACACCGGCCCGGTCGGGCTGACAATCGGAATAACGCAGGAACGCGGATCGAGTTCTGTATCGCGCGCGGTGCCGATATCGACGAACGTTGTGGCACCAATCGTGCGCGTTGGCAGATTGCCATCCATGCGTGTCCAGCTGATGCCATTGTTGCGACTGCGATAGAGGCTCGAATTGCGGGCAGCCAAAGGTGAGAGTGCGGAACGCCCACCGGCGTAGATAATCGAGTTGACTTCTGCACCCGGCGAGGTTCCAGCCGACAGCGGATCGATCGTCAACGTCCGCAAAGCAGCAGCCTGCAGACCATCGTTGGAGGTAAGCCAGGACGCGGCACCATCCACCGATTGGTAAAGGCCGGGGGAGGACGAAACGCCGTCGGCAAACCCTGCAAATAACAACTGCGCGCCACTACCACTGGCCGTCGCAGGATTGGGATTGATCGCAAGCGAACGCAGCGAAGCAGCGGCCAGACCGTTGTTGATCGACGTACCATTCCACGCTGTCCCGGCAGCGGGACGGCGCATTACGCCCGCGCCCTGGGTTGGCGCCCAAATAAAAGTGCCGGCGGCGGGGTAATTGGGATCGAACACCACTTCAGTTACCGACACCGGGACTTGGTTGCCCAGTGCGTCCAGATAAGTAGCATTGGCAGTCAGGTCGGTCACTTGCGGTGTGAAACTCGCGCCACCATTCGTTGACTGATCCTTGCCCACCCACACCTCCATCGCGACCGTTGGATGAGCACTCACGACACCAATCGCGAATGCCTGTATCGCCCATATGCCGCCATCGTCGTCGCTTCTATAGACAAACGTATTAAAATCGCTTCCGCCGGTAGCGTAAGCCGTACTTCCAGCGCCGAAACTGATCGAGGTCACCCCTGGCTGATACGTAGTGACAGTCGGGTCGGACAACACGCCTGTCCAGGTCATGCCGCCATCGATGCTGCGATAAAGCATCGGCCTCACCAGCGGCGGCGGCGTGCCACTATCCCAAGCCTGCAAGCCGGCCAGCATTCGGTTGGCATTGGCTGGATCCGCGCTCACCACGCTGAACCCTGCATCTGCAGGTAGCCCGGTGCCGGCCGCGGCAAATGTTGTTCCACCATCGATAGAGCGCAGCACCATCGTGCCGGTGATGGGAAGCGGTACTCCGTTGATATCTGTGTTGACACCCAGCGAGATCAACAACTGATTGCTGACGCCCGGAACATCGGTGATGGATGTGACTGTGGTGTCCGCCGGCAACACATAACCAGTAGGCCCCCAGTTGAGCGCTGAGTCCGTGGTCCGGTACAGGCGTCGATCATTGGAAAACGCGTACAGTGTCGACGGGCTATCGGCGTCGACCACAAAGGGCAAGCTCACGGTCAACCCCGCGAGACCACTCTCCGCACGCGACCAAGAGGCGCCGCGATTCGTTGTCTTGAAAAACCCACCACCCGTGTTGGCGTAGATGGTTGTGGGCACACTGGGATTGAATTTCAACGCGTAGACGATGCCGCCATGCGGTCCGCCACTGGTCCAAACACCCGGACCTGCAAACGCGATCGCCGGAACAGCGATCAAGATCGATTTCGCTAACCACTTGCGCATAAGTCCCCTCAAGTAAACCAATTGCAGTCAGAGCCAATCCTAGTCCCATACGGTAACAAGTTCACCACCGTGCATTGCGGCGTACAGGTGCGTTCAGGTTTGTGATTGTCACCAGATGTAAAGGGCATCCGACACCGATCGCACGCATTGCTGTGTGCAACCGGGATCGCCCTTGATTAACAATACGCAAAACAGCGGCGGAACCGGCAATCTGCCGTTCAATTGACTGACGGGACAGCAGACCGGGCCAGGTCAAGCGCGGCAGCTTATGCGGTCAAATATCTGTTTCGGACGGCAAGCCGTTTTCCCGCTCGTGCCCGGATCACCGACGAGCCCTTCGCACTCGCGATAAGCGTGAACGGGAAATCACCGCGCCTGCGTCGCCGCCGGCCGTTTTGCTATGACCATCGCTTTGAGTGCGTTCAGCGCGGCGCTGAGGGCGTAGTCTTTTTGCAGTGCTTCGTCGAGGGGTTCTGTGGCGGCTTGCACTTCACCGATGCTGACGCCGGGGGTCTCCAGGTGTCCGGGCAGGCCGGCTTCGGTGGACAGCAGTTGCGCAGCGCGATCGAGCGGTGCCAGTTGCACTTCGGCCAGTTCGATGTCCGGAACGATGCCCTGGGCCTGGATGCTGTGCCCGGCGGGAGTGAAGTAGCGCGCAGTCGTCAGCTTGATGGCGCCGCCGGATTCGAGTGGCAGGATGTTCTGCACGGTGCGGTTAATGACGGTTATGGAGTCGAGATTGGTAGGAACTTCAAAACCAAGTTTTTTTATCGTGTGAAAATCAGCTGTTGATGAAAGATGTACGAAAGCTTCTTGCCAAGGGTCAAGAAAATGAACATTTACTTCTATATTCTCATATTGTTTGAAAGCAGATGGGTCATCTAGAAATACAAGCT
>JANMSL010000416.1:0-4613 GCA_031389245.1 Lysobacterales bacterium
GATGACGATATCGATATCGTGATCAACCCGGCGGACTTGAGGACCGATGTCTATCGATCGTCCGGAGCGGGCGGTCAGCACGTCAACAAAACCGAGTCAGCAGTGCGCATCACGCACATTCCGAGCGGCGCGGTCGTCGCCTGCCAGACTCAGCGTTCTCAGCACGCCAACCGCGATCATGCGATGAAGATGTTGAAAGCCAAGTTGTACGAAATCGAGATTCAAAAACGTAACGCCGAAAAGACCGCGCTTGAAGCGACCAAGGCGGATGTCGGCTGGGGCAGCCAGATCCGCTCCTATGTGCTCGATCAGAGTCGCATCAAGGATCTGCGCACCGGCGTGGAACGCACCGATACCCAGAAGGTGCTGGACGGCGATCTCGACGAGTTTGTCGAGGCCAGTCTCAAGTCCGGTCTCGAAGCGGGTGCCAAGCGGCTGGATTGATCGCTGCGGGATTCGTCATATCGAACCGAACCGCCTTCCACGCTTGCGCCCGATGGACTCACCATCCGTTGTTGCGATGACAGGTTCAGTTGTGATGACACAGCGGTTGCGATGACAAATGCACGCACGCTTTGCCGTATCCGATGAGTAACAGCGATCACCGTGATCGCTCGTCAGACATCGGGAGCACCTCATGCGCGCCACATTCACACACTTGCTTTTGGCAGCCGCGCTATCGTGCCTGAGCATATCGACCATGGCGCAAGTGCAGTATCGCTCCGGCCAGATCGTGTACACGCCAGCCATCGATTTCACGCTCGGTTTCATGCCCAACGGCACCGGCTACTTCGTCTCGCAGGCCTATATTCCGAACCCACCGCAGCCCACGGTAAACCAGCCCTACTACGTCAGCGTGCGCATGGAAGGCATCGCCTCGCCGGCGGTGGGCCGCTTCATGGTGGTCGGCTTCGTTCCGCCCGCTGGCACCACCGTGGTGGTAAATGCCGCAACGCCGGTGCGTTGCTTCTATCGGGCGATGAGCGGCACCGGCGCCTTCACCGAGTTCACCAACCAGGTACTCACCGACGTATCCTTCGGTGCCAATCTACGCATCTTTGGCTGCCCGCAGCCCGGCGCCGGCGCCGATCCGTATTCGGTCATCGCGGTGCCTGGCGGCAACGCCTATTACCTTGATCGCCGCGATCCGGTGCAGCCCGCGTCCACCAACTGGCCGCTCGGCAGCCAGGCCGGCTATGAGTTTCTGATCCCGGTCGTCAGCAATCGCACCATGGATGGCTTCAGCATCAATGATCGCTTCTACGGTGTGATCCGTTCCATCCAGGGCGACGGAATCGACCCCTGGACCAACCCACCGCCGCACCTCGCCCTGTTGGTCAGCCCGATCAGCGGCAACCCCGTCGCCGACATGGAAGCCGCACTCGCGGTGCCGCCAGCACCAATGCCGATAGGCAAGACCGGCACCGAAGTTGTCTGCCGAAACCTCGGCCCCAGCAGCGCCAGCAACGTCAGCTGCGGATTCAACAATATTCCCAGCGGCCGCAACGCCACCATCTTCTGCAACCCCACCAGCCCACAAGCCACCCTCGCCAGCCAAAGCGCCATCCGCTGCGCCCTGATCATGGACCGATTCCCCGGCTTCGCCACCGTCGAAGGCATCGCCAACTCCACCTCACTGGACAGCAACCTCACCAACAACACCCGCAGCCTGACCTTCTCCGGTGGGCTGACCGAAGTGATTTACTTGGGTGGGTTTGAGTAGTTCGTCGGCTGCCAACCGCCAGGCATTGCGGCGAATGCTCTTGACGCCGGCACGGCCGTTCCCCCGCACCGCCGTGAAGTTTGCAAGTGGCGGCAGTCGCTCACATCCCACTTCTTGCGCCATCAGATATCCTCTCCCCGAACAGGCGCAGGCGTTGGAGCATGAGCGATTCGACGGCGGCACAACACACCACGGCTTCGTTGCTCAATCGAGTTCGCGATGGCGATATGGCGGCGCGCACAGCGTTGATCGCGCGCGTCGAGCCTTTGCTGCGGCGCTTCGCGCATGGCCGTGTACCACAGCAACTCCGTCACCAAGAAGACACCGGCGATCTGGTGCAACTGACCTGGCTCAAGGTGCTGGATAGGCTGCCCTCAATCGAGGTGCATGAGCCGGGTGCGTTCTTTGCCTACTTGCGCACGGTTTTGATCAACGCGCTGCGTGACTCGCTGCGGCGCGAAGGGCGTTCACCGGTGCAAGGCGATGGCGAGGTGGTCGATGCGGTGGCCGCTGTGCTTCCGGTCAATCAAACGGATCCGGATGACTGGCTGATCTGGGAGCAATCCCTGTCGATACTGGCGCCCTATTATCGCGGGCTGGTGCTGATGCGCTTCGAGTTTGGCATGAGCTTTGCCGAAATCGGTGTCGAGCTTGGTGAAAGCAGCGATGGCGTACGTATGAAACTCAATCGCGCGATCGCTCGCATGGCCGCGGTCGCGTCATGAACACGCCTTCGGATGACGATCTGCAAGCCCTGATCAATCGAATCTCCGCGGGCGATTTGATCGATCTCGACCAGATACCGGCGGCCTTGCGCGAACGCCCGGAGCTTGCGCGTTTGTTGAAAATCGCTCGGATCGCGCATGCGCTTGATCACCAGCGAAGCGGCTTTGTACAACATCCGGCGGCGCCTGTCGAAATCGGGCCCTGGCAGTTGCTGCGCGTGCTCGGCACCGGTGGTATGGGCGAGGTGTGGTTGGGCGAGCGCCGTGATGGCACCGTCGAGCAACAAGTCGCGATCAAACGCCTGCATGCCGATACCGAGCTTTTTCGTTATCGATTGCTGAGCGAGCGGCGCATTCTGGCGCGCCTTGAGCACGCGAACATCGCGCGCTTTATCGATGCCGGTGTCGATCACTTGGGCTCGCCGTGGTTGGCACTGGAATACGTGGAAGGGCTAGCGATTACCGACTGGTGCAGCGAGAACTCGCTTTCGGTGCGCGCGCGTTTGCAGCTATTTCAGAAGGTATGTGCGGCGGTGGCGCATGCACATCGGCATCTGATCGTGCATCGCGACCTCAAGCCCAGCAATGTGCTGGTCAATCGCGAGGGCGAGCCAAAGCTACTGGACTTCGGCATCGCCAAGCTCCTCGATGGCGACACCGGCGAGCACACCGTCGGTGCGTTGACGCCCGCCTATGCCGCACCTGAACAATTGCGCGGTGAGGCCATATCCACCGCCACCGATGTCTACGCATTGGGCCTGCTGCTGTTTCGTCTGCTCGCCGGGCGCCTGCCGCAAACACGCGCCAACGCCAACGTGGCTGCGGTTTTGGCCCTGCTCGAAAATGAGGAAACCCAGCGCCCCAGCATTGATGCACGGCGCGAACCGCAGACGTTGCCGTATGCGCCAAGCGCGCTTGAAGGTGATCTGGATGCGATTGTTGCGCAGGCACTGCGCGCGCGCCCGGAGTCGCGTTACGGATCGGT
Source organism: Lysobacterales bacterium (assembly GCA_031389245.1). GTDB lineage: Bacteria > Pseudomonadota > Gammaproteobacteria > Xanthomonadales > Ahniellaceae > 0-14-3-00-62-12. Next base: position 3,434 of record JANMSL010000416.1, read on the forward strand.
GGCCGAGCTAGCGGCTGATATCGCGCGCTTTCTTGAAGCCCAGCCGGTGCGTGCGCGCAAGCCCTCGCGTTGGTATCGCTTCTCGCGCTTTGCCACGCGCAATCGCGGTGCGCTGACGGTGGGCACGGGGGCAGTGTTGGCATTGCTGATCAGCTTTGGACTGACGCTATGGCAGGCGCAGCGAGCGGAGCAAGCAGCAATTCTGGCAGCGGCTCACGCTCAGCGCGCAGATGCCGAAGCCGCTTCAGCCAGAGCCCAGGCTGCACGCGCCAAAGGCGCGGTCAGTTTCGTGCTGTCGATTTTTCAGCAAAGCGACCCGTTTCGCCGCGATGCGCGCGGGGTCATCAGTCTGGATGCGGCGTTTGAAGATGCGCTGGTGCGTGCCGATCGGCAGTTTGCCGATCAGCCCCTGTTGGCGATCGATCTGAATGACGACTTCGGCGAAATCCTGACCAACAAAGGGCGCTTCGATGAAGCGCAGGCGCGCCTACAAAAAGCGCTGCAACTCGCCGAGGCACACCACCCGGCGGGGAGCCCGGTTATCGCCGAGACGCTCTACAACCTGGCCGAGCTTGCGGCGAAACGCGGACGCGCAAACAATGGCCTGCCTTTGGTCGAGCGTGCCCTGACAATTCTCAAACAACAACCTGACGCCGACCCGATACTGATTGGCAATGTGCAATTTCGCCTCGCCTCGTTGCTGGCGGTCGAGCGCGACTACGCGCGTGCAGAACAACTCACCGAAGAGGCGTTGGCCTTGCATCGCCTGCATCTGCCGCCTAGTGATTTTCGGCTGCCGATCGCGATTTACAACATGGGCATGTTGCTGCGAGACCTCAGCCGCAATGCCGACGCCAAGCCCTACCTCGACGAGGCGGTGCAGTTGGCCGAATCATTGCAAGGCGTCGATGCTGCTGGCCTCGTCAGTCTGCTCGATGGCCAACGCAGCAACGCCCAAGCCTTGGGCGAAAAGGAGCGCACCGTCCACGCCGCCGAACGCATGCTGGAAGTCGCTTCGAGCAATTTCCCGGGCGACCATCCCTTGCATGCCAGTGCGTTGATGGAGCTGGGCAATCTGCGTCTGATCATTGACGAAAACAGTGATGGCGAGATCTTGCTGCGGCGCGCGATCGCGATGTACGCGCGCATCGGCAGTCCACTGGAAGCGCGTGCCTGGCGC
>JANMSL010000436.1:0-15049 GCA_031389245.1 Lysobacterales bacterium
AGCAACGCCGCGGCTGGTGCTGGAAGCACCGCCGGGGGCGGGCAAGACCACGCAGGTGCCGTTGGCCTTGCTGCAGGCGCCGTGGATGAAGGGTCGCATTCCAAAAGAAAACGGCGCGAACCCCGAAGGGTTCGCGCCGTCGACTCAACCTGTCAACCGTTTATTCGAAACCGTTGGCGAACAACGCATCGGGGAAACCGGTGACGGTCACGCTGTCGGTGTTGTTGGCGCTGTTGACATCCACCGTCCCTGCCGTGCTGGCGGTGGCCTGCAAGATGAGATCCGCGCCGCCCGCCGGCATCGCAAAGGTCAACACGAGGGTCGCGGGTCCCGCCACGGCATCGGCGCGCGTGGGTACCTGCCAGAGGCCCGTAGCTCCGGAATACACGCCTTCGCTGGCCACTGCCGACAGCGGGGCCAAAGGCTCGATGCCAGCGCCGATGAAGGCCTCGTTGACGTTGATCGAGTAAGCGGTGTCCGGACCGGCGTTGCTCAAGGTCAGCGTGAAGACGACGCTGTCACCGGTCTGCGCGCTGGCGACATTGGCCGTCACGTCGATGGAAAGATCGGCCGAGTTCTCGCCATTGATGGTCACCGCGGCCCGATCGTTGCCGCGTACGGTGTCGATCACTGGCACCGATGTCGACACCAGCGCGGTCTGCGTGATGGCGGCGCTGCTGTTGACGGTGGCGCTGAGCGTGAACGAGACCGATGCAGCGGTGGCGATCGATGCAATGGTCCATTCGCCGGTGGCCGGGGTGTAGGCGCCGGCGGCCGTATCCGACTGGTAAGTCAGGCCGGCTGCGAGCGGCACCGACAGCGTGGCGCTGGCGGAGGTGGGGCCATTGTTGGTGGCGGTCACCAGGAAGTTGACGACTTGGCCCAGCGCCGGCGTGCCCGTGCTTGCCGATAGCGCCACCGCGATATCGGTGGTCGCTGCGCCTTCAAGTGCCACTGCCTGCGCGCGCAGTCCGCTGCTGTTGTGGGTATGCAGCAACAGGCCGCCGACCGAACCATTGGTCGTCATGTTGGCGGTATTCCAGGTGACCGGCAGCGTGGTGCCATTGAGATCGAGCTGCCAGCCAGCGGGTGTGCCGAAGGTCACGCCGCGCGCCGCCGAGTTGAAGAAGAACGGGCCGGGGGCGAGGTCAAAGTTACCGGTTGACGTACAGGTGTTGGCGCGCACGCACAGCGGGTTGAAGCCCGGGCAGGTGGCGACGGCGTAGCGGAACGTGGTGTCGCCGGCAGTCAAGCCAAGCTGGGTGGCGGTCGCACCCATCGAGAACACTTCGTTGCCGTGCGCTGCGGTGTCGGCCGCGGCCGCGGTAACGTGGTTGACGAACGCGGCGCTGCCACCGGTCGATACCGATCCGGCAGCGGGTGGCAGCGAGAAAACACCCGTGATGAAGGTGTCCTGGCCACTGACGTTCTGTCCGAACACGCCACGCGCCATCTGGCCGAGGTCGCTGTTGAACAGCACGCGGTCGTAGACGCCGTCCTCGTTGTTGTCGACACAGATGTTGTACGCCACGTTGCCGAGCGTGCCCCACTCGCCCCAGCTCGACAGGCCGAACAAGTAGGTGCCGCCGGTGCCGCCGACGGCCGGATCGTGGCCGACGCCGACGTAGCGGATATCGGCAAAAGCCGGCAGGCTGGCATTGCGCGGCGACGTGACCTGCAATTCAAAGCCGCCCACCAGCGAAACCTGATCGGTGGTGCCGAAGTTGCCGGTGCAGGTGCCGACGCCCGGTGTGCCGGTGCAGACATCCGTACCGCTGAGTGCGATCGTGGTCGATCCCGACGGCGCACCGCCGGTGGCGATCACCGATGCCGCACTCATCGTGGCCTGCGGACGCACGGCGGCATAAACCGGCACGCGCGCCACTTCGATGCCGCCACCCTCAAGCAACACGCCTGAGCTGAGAATGATCAACGCGCTCTCTTCAGCCAGGTAATGGCGCGGTACGTTACCGAGCGCGGCCAGTCCGGCGGGCGCAGTGACGTTCTGCACGGGCGACATCGACGGTTCGCGGCGACGGTCGATCAGGGTCGCGTCAGCATCGGCACGCACGTTGAAGGTGGTGCTGCCGCCTGCGGGAACCGTGATACTGCCCGGACCGACGATGGAGAACGAAACGCCGGGCGCGTCCAGCTCGCCCTGGATGGCGAGTTGCAGCGTCTGCGCGCTGTTGCCGCGATTGACCACGCGCACGGTTTTCTGCGCAGTGGTGCTGGCGCCTACCGGCTCGATGTCGAAGCTGACCGAGACCAGGCCTTCGTCTTCATCATTGAAAGCGGTAATCGAGCCAGTGGCGCCCGCCGTCACGTCAATACGGCCCGAGCCGGCGCGGCTGACCGGAATTGTCGCGCCGGAAGCATTGGCACCCACGGTCACCCGATGCGACGCGCGGTTCATCGCCAGCGCCTTGAGTTCTTCGACACTGCGCGACGGATAGAGCTGGCGCAGCAGTGCCATGTAGCCGGCGACATGCGGCGCCGCCATCGAGGTGCCGGAGATGTTCAGCGGCTGGCCAGCGGGAATGAAGCCGCTCGGGTTGGCGACGATACAGCCGGTCGATGGTGGCGTGCCGGTGCAGACGATACCGGTCTGCACCGAGATGATCGAGGTGCCGGGGGCGGCGAGGTCGGGCTTCAGTCGCACCGCTTCGCCGCCGCCGCGTGGACCACGCGATGAAGAACCGTTGATGGTGTCGCCGGCGTTGGCGGCGGTGAAGGTCACGTTGACTGCGCCGAGCAGAAGCTGGGCGCGGATCAAGCCGCTGGTCGGCTCGGGGATCGACATACCGGGAATGGTGATCGGCGGGCCGACCGCGGCGCCGCCCATAACGTTGGGCACCGGATCGCCGGCGACGTTGTTGGCGATCAGCACACCTGCCGCGCCATTGGCCTGGGCGTTCTGCGCCTTGATGGCGAAGCCGCAAGCGCCGCGCTCCATCAATGCGATGTTGCCCGCGACCGCTGCGGCATTGACGAACGGCGTTTGGCAGCCGTCATTGATGGTGCCCGGACCTACCGTGCTGCCATCGTCGACCAGGACCACATTGCCGGTCTGTCCGGACGGTACCGGCGGGTTGGGCAGGCTGGGATTGGTGTAGGCCGAAGCCGCCGCCGGATAGCCACCGGCAATCGCAGCCGGTGCGTTGACATTGATCAGTGCGCCGGCAATGCCGCTGTCGGCGATATTGGCGACCGATACCGTGCGTCCCGAGACGCCCGGGCTACCGCTGATGAAAAACGTGTCGCCGGCATTGCCGGCCGAGGCGACGACGATCACGCCGATGGCAGCGGCATTGTCGGAGGCCACAGTGGATACATCCGACGGCGAGCCGTAATTGGAACCCAGCGACATGTTGATGATGTCGAGGCGGTCGCTGAAATCGCCGTTGTCGTCCGGATCGGTCGCCCATTCGATCGCCTGCGCGGTCAGGCCAGTGCTGCCGCCGCAGCCGAACACGCGCAGCGAATACAGCTGCGCCTGTGGTGCCACGCCGGGCCCGATGCGCATCGGTGCGAAATCGGTGGAAGCATTGAAGGGGCCAGTGAATGCCGAGCCATCGGCATTCACGCCGTACGCCGCAGCGGTTCCGGCAACGTGCGAGCCGTGCCCGAGGCAATCCGTCGGATCCGGATCTGGCACCGGCGCGTTGGCGCCAGTGTAGAGATCGCCGGCGAAATCGAAGCCGCCCACGACCTTGGCATTGGGATAGAAGCCATCGGTGATCACAGTGCGGTCATTGGCCTGGTAATCGGCGAGCAGGCCGGTGCCACCGAATGCCGGATGCTGGTAGTCAATGCCGGAGTCGATGATGGCGATCTTGATACCGGTGCCGGTAGCGGCACTGGTGAGGCCGAGCGTGTTGCCCCAAACCGGCGGCGCGCCGATGAAGGGTACGCTGCTCGAGTTGGTCGGATATTCCGGCTGCATGAAATCGACGCGACGTACACCCGGAAGCGCGCGCAATGCGGCGACTACCGAAGGCTCGACGCGGACGGCGACGCCGTTGAACACGCGCTGCAGTCGATAGATCTCGTCAAAACGCAGGCCGGTCGCGCGCAACGCATCCATGGTCTGCAGCTGTGCCGCTTTCAACGCCAGCACCTGCTGGCGCGCCGCATTGTTGGCGAACTGACGGCCCGCCGGCGAATCGCCGCGCCGTGCAATCTCGCGCGCATAGACCAGCGCCGATGGCTCGCCCGTGAGTTCGATGACAACGGCGGCCATACCATCCGGACCGACATCAGGCTCGTTGGCGGTGACCACGGCATCGACGCTCGCTGCCGCAGACGTGTTGCTGGCGCGCAGCACGGGCGCTGCCATGGCGGGGATTGCGCAGGCGCTGAACAACAGCCCGACGGATACGGCTTTCCACTTAATTCTGATGCGGGGCATGACAGTCTCCAGAAGCAGGGTTTCGGCGACAGCAACGCGTCGTCCGGCATAGCTAACAGCGAATTTCTACACAGTCAATCGGCGAAAAGTGAATGTTCGTCGCGCATTTCGCGGGCATTCGACGCACGTTTTTTTGGCCGGCAGCTCAGCGGGGAAATCATCAGGTGGAAACGGCGCCCACGAGCGCCGTTTCCGTTTTCGGCATGACAGCGCTAGTCCTCAACCACCTTCAAAGCAGTCTGCACCTGCAGCACGCCTTCGATGGTCAGCGCACGCCACTGCAGCAACAGCACGGCCTGGCTGGGCATCTCCATCCAGGCACCCGTTCCCAGGGTGCCCTGGCTGTCGGTGTGGAGCAGGCGCATCTCGCGATAGCCAGTGGCGCCTTGCACCTGCAGCAACGTGCGCGTGCTGCCAATCTCGAACTCGACCACATTGACCAAGTCGCGCGCACCCGCCAGATCCTGCAACTCGAACAGCGGCAGCACCAGGCTCTGCAACACACCTTCCTCGCCCAGCGGCAGCCTCATCTTCGCCGCAATAAGTGCGATGTCTTCGAAGCCGTTGGCAAACAACGCATCACCGAGAACGTTCACCAACAGCGCGGCATCCGTGGTTGCGCCGCAGTTGTCGGTGGCGCGGATAGTCAGCGTATGGCTGCCCTCCGGCGCGGCATTGGTCAGCGTCACGTTGCCACTGGGTGCAACAGTCACTCCGCCGAAGAACGTGCCCGCGCTTTGCACCGCGATGCTGGTGATCATGCCGCTGTCGGTCGGGCCGGTACTCGGTCCGATGACGATGCCGGTTCCGGCCGGCAACGTGGTGGTGCCATAGCTCAACAGCGGCGCCGTGTTGGCGGTGACAACCGTGTTGAGCGTGGTCTCGCGGAACAGGCTACCGCTGTCGGTGACGCGCAGAGTGAAGCTGGCATCGGTGGCACTGCACGAAGCCAGCACGTTGGCAGTGACGATGCCGCCAGCATCAACCGCGATGCTGCCGACTGTGACGCCGTTGCTGGATGCCGTCGCGCCGCCATTGATGGTGATGGCCAGCGTATTCTCCGGGTCCTCATTGTCCGACACGTTGGCGATCGTACGCACAGCGGCCAAATCGCCCGCTTTCAGCGTGACGCTGGCCGCCACGATGGTGGGCAAAGCGTTGACCGTTAGCGTGAAGGTGCGCGTACTGGTGGTACTGCAGTTGTCGGTGGCGGTCACCGTCACTGTGAACACCCCGCCCGGGCCAGCATTGGTGATCGTCACCACGCCGGTAGACGTATTCACCGAGAAGCTGCCGGTAAAGCCAGGCGCCGCCGCCGTGATGCTGGTGATGCTGCCGTTGTCGGTCGGTGCTGCATCCGGCGTTACTGTCGTGCTGGCACCTGCCGCCACGCTGGTGGCCGGGTAGACACCCTGCACGACCGCGGTATTGGCGGTCACGTCCACAGTCAGATTGCCATCGCTGAACAGCGCTCCAGGATCGGTCGCGCGCAACACAACGGTGTTGTTGCCGAGCGTTGCCGTGCAGGACGCCGCCACGTTGCCGGTAATCGCACCGGCGGTGTTGGTGATACCGGTAACCGTGAGGCCGGCCGGTACGGTCTGCGCCGTCACCACAACGTTCTGCGCCGGCGTATCGTCGGTGACGGCTGCCAGTGCACCGCTGGTCGCCGCCGAACCGCGCTGCCGGGTCAATGTCGCACCCGGCGTAATAACCGGCGCGGCATTGCTATTGCTGACCGTCAACTGGAACGTGGTGGTGCTCTGCTGGCCGCAACCATCGGTCGCCGTCACGGTAACCGTATACACATTGGCCGGTCCGGGATTGGTAACCGTCACCACACCGGACGACGTGTTCACCGAGAACGATCCGGTGAAGCCAGGTGCCGATGCGGTGATCGATGCGATGCTGCCATTGTCGCTGGGCGCGACATTCGGCGTCACTGTGGTGTCGATGCCGGTGGTCGCATTGGACGCAGGATAGGTGCCGAGCACGGGAGCTGTATTCGCCGTCACGTTGACTGTCAGATTCGCATCGGTGAACAACGCAGGGGCGCCCGCATCGGTGACGCGCAGCCCGACCAAGTTGGCACCGGTCGCCGCCGAGCAGCTGGCAGCCACGTCGGCCGTGATATTGCCAGTGCTGTTGACGATGTTGCTGACGCTGATGCCTGTCGGCAGCGCGCCCTGCGTCGTCACCACCAAGCTGCCTGCAGCGGTTTCGGTATCCGAAACCACTGCGATCTGCGAGTTGCTTGCCGGGCTGTCCTGTTGACGCGTGATACCGCCTGCAGTTGGCGTGATGCCCGGTGCCGTGTTCGGATCAACCAGTTCATCGGCACCGATTTCCGGTGCGGGCGCGATGCGTGGATCGCCGTCGATGTCGACAGTCACACCGGCAATCGGCGTGCCCGCATTGACCGGCGCTGACCCAACGCCGATATGCAAGTCGGTACCCGAGACAAACGGTACGGCAGTGGATGCGGCCTGCGATGCATTGTCGTTGGTCGCCGCGGGTGAAAGTGTTACAGAATAGGCGGCCAATGCCGGCAGCGTCGTGAAGAAGCCAGTGCCCGCAGTCGTGCCCGCCTGACCGACGCCCTGTCGGGCGACATCCGTCCCGAAATAATAGGCGTTGTTGTTCCAAGTCAGATTCATCGCCGAAGTTCCGCCCGAGGGCAGGAACACCGACACGTGCGCGATGGAGGTCGTACCACCGGTAATGTTGTTCGCAAAAATGTTGTTGCGTACATCGATGCCGGTCTGCGCGGTGGTGCTGATCGAGAACGCTGCCGATAGCAGGGACGTCGTTGCCGTACCCGGATGCAAGCCGAACAGGTTTACCGAGTTGAAATAGATCCTGTGTCCGGTTCCCGCTCCAAGTCGAATGCCCACCACGCCAAAGTCCGGGCCGAAAGCGCCGCCACCGGTCATGTTGTGGTTGATGTCGCTGACGAAATTGTTCCGGATCACAGCGTCATTGCCACCAATGACGTCGATGCCAAACGCGCCGAAGGTGCCCGTGTTGTTGTTGATGACGCCCTGCACTTTGTTGCTCTGCACGGTCACGCCACCGCTGCCCACGGCAATACCGCGCAGGCCAGTGTTGCCGGTCGTCGTCAAGTTCGTGACGGTGTTTCCGGCAATGCTGTTGCCTGACGCGGCAAGGCCCGATGACTCGCGAATTCCAAAAGGTGCAAAGGCGGTTGTAAGCGTCATGCCGAGATTGCTGACCGTATTGCCGGACACAGATACATTTGCACTCCCGGTCGCCAACCAGATACCGGTGTCGTTCTCACCTTCGACGGCACTGAGATTACCCACGGTGTTCAGACTTACCGTCGCCCCGTTGACACCTTGCATGTAAAGACCGACGGTGCGCACGGCGTTCGCGCCACTGGTATTGACCGTATTCTGTGTGTAGGTGAGATTGGAGCCGTTCTGAGGCGTGGTGCCGCCGGTGGCGAATACGCCAACAAACGCCCGCTGGATATCGTTGTTCTGAATTGTGATGTTCGAGAAGAATCCGGCTGTGCCGACCGTAGCTGCATCGGAAATCACCACCGCCGAGCTGGTATTGGCGCCGTTGATGATAATGCTGTTGCGCAACGTGTCATTGGTGATCGGCGTGGAGCCGGTTGAACCGAACAACACCACACTGGGCGTGGTCACGCTGGTGTTGGTGATGGTCAGACTGCGGTCGGTGCCAGTGCCGCCGATGGAGCCGTCGATGGTGACGCGGCTAGCGCCGTTCAAACGGATCAGGGCACCGTTGAACGTGCCGGTAATTACCCGAGCGCTGCCGGTGGGGGATATCTTCAAAGTGAAGTTGCTGCCCGCGGGCTCTTCGACGAGTGCGTTCAACGCTACCGTTCCGAGTTCGCCGGACAGATCACTGGTGATATTGACGACCACGTTCGAGGTCAGGACTCCTCCATTCAGCGCCTGGAACAGGCCACCAGCATTGGTCAAAGAAGTGAAGGTCTCGCCGGTGCCGACATTCACGGTCGCTACAAATCCCGAAATAATCGAATACGTATTCGGGGACGTTGGAGGCGTCGTGACTGTATTCACATCAGCAGCAACCAAACCTGCTGCAGGATTCGATCCGACATTTCCGGCAGTGTCCTGTGCGATCACGTAATAGTTGACGACATCGCCCACCACCACCCCGCCGAGCAATCCATTGTCGATCGTGCAGGTGTAGCTCGGACTGCTGCCGGTGCACTGGGTCGACACGTAGGTGCCGGCATTCTTGCGGAAGTAGACACGCGGTGACGTTGGCCCGCCTGCGACGCCGCTGGCATCGGTGATTGATACAGAAAGCGTGCGATTCGTCGTCAGCGTGGTATTGCTCAAACCCGAATAGCTGATGGCGGGCGGGCTCACATCGAGCAAAACGCCCGCAAATTCGTCCGCTCCGATATCTGGCGTGGTGGCGTTGCGCACATTGCCGTCGAAGTCATCGGCAATGCCTGCGACACTGACGCCGCTGCTTTCGAGCTGTGTCGGCGTGACGGTATTGATATGCAGGAACTGGGCGTTCGAGCCCGTTGTGCTCAGGAAGGCAGGGTTTTCAGACACTGAAGCCGAGTCAATCGTCGCAACACGTGCTTTGTAGCTGGCCAAAGTTTGATCAGAATTGGTGCCATCAAAGAAAATCAGATTGGCAGCGCCTGGTGTGCCGGCATAGAAATTGTTGTTGTTCGATACCGCGCCAAAGTTATTGAGCGCGATGGACGAACGTCGATAGGCCACAGTGGCGCCCGTACCAGCGGGCGTCGATAGGTTCACGATATTATTGCTGCGCAGATTCAGCGTTGCAGTGCTGGCCGTTGCATTGGTGGTGTGAAACACGCCGGACGTGCCGAAGTTGGGGCCCGACGATGTCGCATTAAGGAAGATGCTGTTGAACGACAGATTGATTGCGGAACTTGCCGTCGTCGAGGTCATGCTGATGCCGCGAATCGCATCGACAGCACTGGTCGCCGGTGTACGCAGGTCGCCAATGAGGTTGTTGAATACATTGATCGTAGTTCCAGCGGTGATCAAGATGCCGTTGACCGTGCCCGCCGCATTGTTGGCTTGAAGGTCGTAGACCTTATTCTTGGAAGCATTCTGAGTCACAGCTCCGGTGATGGAGATGCCGGTCACTGCAGAAGCACCTGTACTGGACAGGCCGCTGACCGTATTCGACAGGAAATCCTGTGATCCGGCTGTCGACGAAATGCCAGTGATGGGGCCACCGCCAACAACATTGGAAATGACATTGCCGCTGACCACGTTGCTGCCGGGCGGACTGAAACTTACATCCAGGACGATGGCCGCATTGGTGCCGACTGTTAAATTGCTGAACGTGTTATTGGTCACCGTCTTGTTCGGGAAAGGTGCGCCGCCATCGGCACTACGCCACCCGCCGAAGGTGGTGGCACCGGTCAAAGTGACGTTGGAGAAGTTGTTGCCTGTGTTGGTTTCCGAACCGGCCGTCGTACTGCCGAAGGCATCATAAAAACGCACCGTTCCGCCAGCACCGGTCTTGGCAAAAGTACCCTGGATCGAGTTGTTGTTGACGACCGTCACCGCACCTGCGGGGTGGGTAACGCTGTTGGTGATTAACGTCGCGTTACCCGTGGTGTTCAACGACAGATTGGTGAAGGTGTTGCCATTGATCGTGGTATTAAACGTCGTTCCGGTGTTCGACAGAAGCGTCACCGCGCCGCTGGATGCAACTGTGTGCGTCGTAGTGTTGAAATCATTGTTGTTGATCGTCAACGAAGTAGTCGCGTTGCCACCCTCATTGGCGATACCCAGCATTGCCGATGCGACCGCGGCACTGCGCACCGAGATCGTATTGTTGTTGATGACTCGGGTGAACGCTCCGGAAACGGGCAGCGTCCCGGTGGTCTGGACATAGATTCCGCGCAGCGAGAACGCGCCGGTTACGCCGCCGACTGAGCTGGTCACGCTGTTGCGCGACACGTTGAAGTTCTGCTGGTTGTTGAGCAGGATGCCGTTTACCGAGCCAGACACTGACGGAAAGGCAGAGAAGGTTCCCGTCGTGCCGTAGTTGGAGATGGTATTGCCGGTGGGCGCAGTGTTACCGCCGATGTCCAGGCCGACCGCCATATTGGCGCCTGTCGTGGATCCGATCACCGCAATACCCATGTTGACGTTGGAAATGATGTTGCCGTAGATGCGCAAGTCGTCGTTGGCGCCGGACGGCGCCGTGATGTCGGCGACGGTGAGGGTCGTCGCACTATGACGGCTGTTCGAATAGATACCGAACGTGTTCTGATAGGTGCGATTCAACGTGATCGTATTGTTCTGGATGGTGATGTTCCTCGCGCCATCGGTGGTGGACGCGTAATACAGCACGACACCGAACTCCGTCATGTTGTTCGTGCCCGCCGCAGTGGTGGTGTTGGCGGCGTTTTCCAACATGGTGAAGCCGCTGATCGTAACGAAGTCGGCGCCAATGATTTTGAAGATGGCGTCGTTCAACGCGCCCGAGGTCTGCGGTGTGGGCGCCGTAATGGTGTTGCCATTGCCCTGGATGGTGATCGGATTTGCGCCCGAACCGGTCAACGTAGTGACGCTGTAACCACCCACCGGTGATGTCTGCGGATTGCCCGCGCCCAGATTCAAAGTCACACCGCCAGCGCCTACGCCGACGGTGTTCAGGTCGGTGATGGCGGCAGCCAAATCGGCGTAGTCGCCTGGGATATTGCGTGTGCCGGTCAACTGCGCCTCGGCGCGAGAACCAAACAATCCGGAAATCAACAACAACAGCAGACCAAGGAACTGGTGTGTAAAGCGACCGGTTCCCGCATTTTGCGATGCGAGCATCATAAGAATTTGTCCCCGAGCAAAGTTGAAGCAATGGATGGCACGACATTGCCCAGCCTCAGCGTACAGAGCGCTTCCCGATGAGGCGGCAGTGTGGGCTTTCTACCATGAAGTTCATCAAAACAGGGCCTTCGAACCCTCCATTTGGCTGTCGAAGCCCGGAAATGCACACCTGACTGCGGTTTTCATTTTTTGTGCATTGCGTCACGAAAGCGGTTGACGTTGCAGAACGGAGGTTGCCCGATGATTCACCGGCGTGCGCGCGGTAGTCGCTATGGCGCCAGTCAAGTGGATGGCACACCATCCCGGCGCGCACTGGATCGAGGTCAACGTAACGGCACACTTCGAGAAAGTACGCGTCGCGGTCCACCAGAACCGCGTGGTAATGGTTGCCCATCAGGCAATACGCGAACAGGGTCGCACCGAAATGTTCCAACTCCAAGTCCAGCAGCGCCTCGCGCCCCTCGTCATCCTGGTGATTGTCTCGGGTGCGTACCTTGAGCGATTGCGCACCGGTCACGACATTCCAATTCGCGCTCAACACGCTAGTCTGGGCGTTGAACGTCAAGATCAGACGCTACACGACGTTGTTGACGATGAGTTCTGCCAACACCTTTTGGATCTCCCGATTGCCCAAACGTTGCGATTGCGATCGGTCGCAGCAACTGTCTGGAATGGACCCTTCAGCCGTCGCGGAAGTCGTCGACGGCGGCTGAGATGCGGCGTTGGTTGCGTTGAACGCGGCTAGCAATTCGGTCCAAGCGCAGGCAGGGAAGTGAGGCCCCGCGCACAGCAGATCGCCTCAGCCCATCGCTGCAGCTTCTTATGCGCGCACTCAGCGAATCGAGATGACGTTCAACGGCATACTGGCGAAGGACTGTGTGGTGGTGCCGTTGTTGCAGACGCGGAGGCGGACGACATCGTCGCTCGGAACCCCGAGGGCTGCGATCATCATGTTGGACGGCAGCGTGCCGGCAACATTCACCATCACAAAGTCGCCCTGTAGAAATCCTCCGGCGAAGGTGATGTCGAAGGTGCCGCAACTGTTGGCGACAAGAGACACCCCGCCAAGCGCCGCGCCGAAGTTCTGGCCACCGATCACATTGTCGATGCCGACACTGTTATCCGCGAGTTCGGAAGCAGCTACCGCGTTGGCGGCAATTTCCGAAGCGGTGACGGCGTCTGCAGCAATGTCGGTGGCGGTGATGGCGCCATTGACGATGTTTGCAGAGGTGATGGCGTTGTCGGCAATCTTGGACGCGGTGATCGCATCCGCCGCAATCTTGGGGCTGGTCACGGCACCGTCATTGATGTCGATTTCGTCGATCGCAAAGTCGATGACGTCATCGGCCAAACCGGCCGTGTCCGCGAAATCGGCGCCGTTGCTGAAAAGTGCGTAGGGTGTGGCGTTCAACGCCACATCGGGCGTCAGCGCAGTGAACGCGCCGCTGGAGGCGCCGGGCCTCACGCTGATGCCGAGCAGGCGGTCAGTGCCGCTGAAGCTATTGCCGAAATCCAGCTGCGTGGTGAACAGGCCACCGACGACATTCACGTCTTCGCGCACTATGGCGGCAACCACCTGGTTGCCGTTGCTGAATTTGAGCTGGAACTGGAAGTCGTAGCTGCCATTGGCTGGCGCACCACCATCATCCAGTGTGCCTTGATAGGTGATGGGTGTGCCGACGGCCTGCAAGGCACCGCTAACGAGCAAAGTGGAAACTGCGATCAATGCGCGAATCATGGGTTGGCTCCAGAGGTACACAGGGTGTCTTCAAAACTGCTGCAGAACAAGGCATCGCCGGGGCTGCCCTGGGTCTGCGCCTGATGAAAGCCGCTAACCAGTCGATAGCTGCCGCCGTTGCTGACCAACGCGGCACTTTGGCCAACGGTGACCGAGGCACGATAGGGAGCGCCCTGCGTGTCGCCACCGCCACCGGCAATCACGAACTTGCGCACCGTGTAAACGCCGCCTGAAATGGACTGTGCCGACAGTAAAGCGGTCGGGATCAGGGCCAGCAGGATCACCGATCCCATGGTCACGGCAGATTGAGTTCGAATCGACATGGAGCCTCCGCTTGAGCAAGTGTCTTGCTCCGCTCCATACGGAAAGCATCAAAAACGGGGACATTGATCAGTTGCTGACCATCGCACCTCACTGAGTGCGGGCTCGTCGCCAACCCGTCCTGTCATATTCGACAGCTTTTGAGACCGCGCGCATTCGTCCAGCATCCGGATGCGGGCGTATGCCCGAGGCGATCAAGATATGAGCGACTTCGGGAGCGCCGGCGTTGCACCCCATCGACTGAACACGGCTGCTTTTTTGTTTCCAACTTTGGAGTAGGTATATGCGACGCAGCAATCCGTGTGCATGGCTTCCGATCCTTCTCGTATTCGGGTTCTTCTGCACTGCCGTATTGGCCCAGCCGGTGCGGATCAGTGTTGCGCAGTTCTCCAAGGACCAGAAGAAAGTCGATGATCTGAAGGTAGCCATCGCCTCGATGCGCCAGGCCAGCTCCGCCGATCCGAAGTCCGAAGAGTTTCGAACCAGTCTCGCCTATTGGGCGAACACGCACGGCTATATCGGTACCGGCACACATGCCACCGATATGAAGAAATACATCACCGACTACCGTATGCCGCAGTGCCTGCAAACATACGACAAGACCACCTGCGACGCGTACTACCAGCATGTGGTCAATATCAATGTGCCCGATGATGGTTTTAGCGATTCGATCTGGGGCACCTGCCAGCATGGCAATCTGTTCTTCCTGCCCTGGCACCGTTTCTACCTCTACTACTTTGAACGCACAGTGCGCACGCACATGAAGGATCCCGGCTTCGCACTGCCGTATTGGAACTACTTCGACAACTACAGCGCCGCGCGCAAAGGCATCGCCCTGCCGCCGCTGGTGGTGGGCGCGACGAATACCTTGCAGGACCAATGGCGAACGCCGCAGTTGAATGAGGCTGCCGTAGTGATGGATGCGGATTCCGCCGATGCCTCGCAGGCGTTTGCCTTCACCGATTTCACCAAGTTCTCCAATCAGCTCCAAGGCCAGCCACATGGCGCGATGCATTGTGCGGTCGGGTCCGGCTGCGTGATGCCGGACATCGGCCTGGTACCGATCGCGGGCGCGGATCCGGTGTTCTACATGCATCACTCCAACATCGATCGGCTCTGGCAGTGCTGGATGGTGCGTCAGTCCAAGGGCAAACCGATCGACCTGGCCTGGGCCAAGGCGAACCTCGGCATGCCCGATTCCTGGTATGCCCAGAGCTACACTTTCATCGATGAAAACGGCAAGCCAGTCACGGTGAAAGTAGCGGACGTGTTTTCGCCACAGTATTCTCCAAAGTATGACCAGCTGCAGAATTGTGGCGCCCGTGCAAACGCCAAACGCGCCGCGGTCTTCACCAAAGCCGCAGGGAGTCGCAGTCCACTGAAAGCACATCGAGCGCTCGCCACCGACAAGCCGCTCACGCTCGGCAACGATGTCGTGGACGTTGCATTGAAGCCCATGCTGTCAACAACAGGCGAGTCCGATGACAGCGCACCATCCGATGAACCCGCTTCCGGTCACACCTATCTGGTGCTCGAAGACGTCCGGCTCGTCGGCCTGCCGTCGCTGACCTACAAGGTCTACGTAACCAGCAAGGCGCAGCCCGACAAATCGAGCTATGTCGCCACCTTCAGCTACTTCGGCACCGGCCCCGCGCACGAGGGCCATGGCGACGGGAATTCACTCGGCGACCTGATCTACCAGATCAGCGGCAACCTCGCCGAAATCGGCGC
>JANMSL010000555.1:0-10779 GCA_031389245.1 Lysobacterales bacterium
GAGATCGCGACCGTGGTCACCGACAAGGACCTGAACGTACTGGCGGACGGTCCGGAGTTCGCGATTCGTCATTCGCTGCAACGACTCGAGGCGATGGACGATTGGAACCGCAGTCACCACGGTGCGTCCGGACTCTGGCAGCGGGTGATCGATTCGACTGTGAACGCCGCCGCTGCTGAGTTGGCGACGATCCAGTTCCTTGAATCCTGGGTGCCCAAGGGCAAGTCCCCGATCTGTGGCAATTCGATCTGCCAGGATCGTCGTTTCCTGGTGCGTGGCATGCCGCAACTGGAGCGCTATTTTCACTATCGGAATCTGGATGTGTCGACCTTGAAGGAATTGGTACGGCGCTGGAATCCAGGTCTGCTCGGTGGATTCAGCAAACGCGGTACGCATACTGCGTTATCGGATGCACACGAATCAATTGCAGAATTGCGCTACTACCGGCAGCACATGGGGGCATTGGCAGGTCTCGGCGAACAGCCACCTGAGCCGTCGGCAAGTGTGGGAGCGGCGTCAGCCGCGATGCTCCGCTCTGAAATCTGATCAAGAGCATCGCGACTCACGCCGCTCCTACACTCGAGCCGTGCATTTGTGGGAGCGGCCGCGGCTACAGATCGCGAATAAAAAAGCTATCGCAACCAAAGTGGCCGGTAGCACCCAGGGATTGTGCAATCGATCGAAATCCGGTTTTGCGGTACAGGCGCTTGGCGTCATCCATGCCGGTGAGTGTTTCCAGATAGCAGCGCTTGAATCCAAGCGCCCGCGCGGCGTCCAGGCATCGCTGCATCAGGGCACTACCAGCGCCTTGACCGCGTAGCTCCGCAAGAAAGTACATCTTGCGCAGCTCGCAGATATCGGGCTCGGCGTTCGGCAACGGGGCAACTCCGCCGCCGCCCAGAACACGTCCCTCACTCTCGACCACGAAGTAGGCACAGCCGGGTGCTGCGTAAGCGAAGCTCATCGCTGATACTTCCGCATCATGAATCGCGAAGCCCGGACCATCGGCACCGAACTCGGGCATCACCGCACGGATGATGTGGGCGAGGGCGACGTTGTCAGCCTCAGTAATTGGTCGAATGGTGTAGGTCATGCGCAGTTGGCCTCGAGGCCATGGAAAGAAGCCATCATAGCCGTCCAATGGATATGTTCAGCTGCCGCAAGAATTCCACGGCATGAATGCCCATCAATGCCCGATTCGATCACGCGCGTATTCGACGAAAGCCTCGGCGCCTACTGCGCGCGAGAACAAAAAGCCCTGCGCCAGTGTTGTGCCTTGCTTGAGCAAAAAGCTACGTTGCAGTTCGGTTTCCACGCCTTCGGCTACGACACTGAGGCCGAGCGATTGGGCGATGCGGATAATCGCTTCGCAGATTGTGGTGTCGGCTGGGTTTGCCGGAATGCCGTGCATGAAGTCGTGGCTGATCTTGATGCCATTGAATGGCAGGCGCCGCAGGTAGTTGAGCGCGCTGTATCCCTCGCCGAAATCATCAATGACCAGCGACACCCCGAGCGCGCGCAAGGTGTTGAAAGTTTCCATCGTGTCTGGCACATCCTCGATCAGCACACGCTCGGTCATTTCCAGCTCCAGCGCCGCGCCGGGAAGATCGAATTCCTTGAGCGCAGCTTGAACGATCTCCGGGAGGTTTTCGCCGAGAAACTGACGGTAGGAAACATTCACCGCGATGCATCGAAGTGGCAGTCCCGAGTCTCGCCATTGGCGCAATTGACGGCAGGATTCGCGTATCACCCAGGCACCAATGCGCACAATATCGCCGGTGTTTTCGGCATGACTGATAAACAGATCAGGACCGAGCTCGCCAAGCAATCGATTGCGCCAGCGCAACAACGCTTCGGCGCCGACCACGCGACCCGACTGCAAGTCGACTTGTGGCTGGAACTCCAGATAGAACTCCTGATTGTCCAGCGCACGGCGCAGCTGCGTCTCGATCAGCAGACGGTCGGTCAGCTTGCGAGCCAGAGCTGGCGAGAACTGCTGCCAGTTGTTGCGGCCGCGCCGTTTGGCGTCGAACATGGCGGCATCAGCATGGTTGATCAGCTGCTGTATTGTGGCGCCATCGCCCGGGTACTGCGCAATTCCGACCGATGTGGTGATGGTGAACTCCTCGCCACTATGCGGGAACGGTTCGGCGAAGGCGTGAGTGATCTGCACGGCAAGGGCACGTGATTTGGCGTCACTGTCATCGCCAGTCAACATCAGCATGAACTCGTCGCCGCCGAAGCGCGCGATCAACACATCGGGTCCGGATAGTTTTTTCAGCCGCTGCGCGGCAGCCACCAGCAAGCCATCGCCGGCGCTGTGGCCGAGCAGATCGTTGATTACCTTGAATCGATCCAGATCGACGTAGAGCAGCGCCGGACCAGCGCCGGGTTGTGCCTCGTCAATGGCGCGCGTGAGCTGACGCAGCATATCGTCGCGGTTGCTCAGTCCGGTCAAGGCATCGGTCAGCGACTGTCGACGAAGGTTTTCCTCGAAGCGCTTGCGCTCGCTGATATCCTGGCTCACGCCGATCAAGCTGGCCTCGAGGTTGGACTCAGACTGGCTGTGTCCGATCACCCGAAGCCAACGCCGCTGTCCGTTGGGCGTTACGATTCGCGCTTCGACGTCGAACGACTTGCCCGTCGTTCGGGCTTCGTCGATCGCGCGTTGCAGTCGCGCCGAATCTGCGGAAACAAAGCTCGACAGATAGTCCTTCAGTGTAAGCGTGCTATCCGGGGCTAGACCGTGCAGGCGGTATACCTCGTTGCTGCCAAACACGCGATCGCGACGGAAGTCGATCTCCCATGCGCCAATCGCAGCGAGTTTCTGTACCTCTTCGAACAATACTGCCTGACGCTTGAGCTCCGTTACATCGCCGAACAGGCTGATTACCTGGAACGGCCGCGTCTCACCCTCACGAAATTGCGGCATCGAAAAAATATTGAACCAGAAGTAGCCGTTGGCGATCGGATTGAACACACCGATCAGTGTTGAATCGACCACCGCACCGGTGCGCAGCGCAGCGTAGGGTGGAAGGTCACGTTCGGCGATGGGTTGACTGTCAACATCAACCAGGCGCCACTGCAGGGGATCGAAGCCCTTGTCGATCAAGGTGCGTTCCGAGAGCTGCAGTAACCGTTCGGCAGCGGCATTGGCCGAAATCACGTTGCCTTTGCAGTCCTGCACCACGATACCTTTGTCGATGGCATCGAATAGTTGTCGATAGCGTGCATCGGACTCGCGAATGGCGCGCTCGGTCTCGCGTCGCGCGGAAATACTGCGCGCTACTGCAATGATGCGCTTTTCATTGCCATCCACGAACATATTGGAATGCACTTCGATCGGGAACTTCGTACCGTCGCGATGCCTGTT
This sequence comes from Lysobacterales bacterium, assembly GCA_031389245.1. Classification (GTDB taxonomy): domain Bacteria; phylum Pseudomonadota; class Gammaproteobacteria; order Xanthomonadales; family Ahniellaceae; genus 0-14-3-00-62-12. The sequence continues at coordinate 3,374 of JANMSL010000555.1, forward strand.
CTCGGTTTCGACAGTAACCGTTTGCCCCAGCTTGAACGTACGCCAGACCTCATCCATGTGATCCTGGGCCAGACCGGGGTTGAGGTCAAAGACGCTGCGCTCCTTGAGCTGTTCCAGGCTGTAGCCATAGAGTTCGACTGCAGTCTGATTGGCCTCGATGATCCGACCATCGTGATCGTGCACGGTGACGGCGTCGGGTACGGAATCGAGCAAACTGCGATAACGCGATTCCACGCTTTGGGCATTGCGCATCAGGTATTCGATGCGCTCGATCGCTTCGAGGACACTTTTGGTCGCAGGCGACTGTGTTCCGATCGCGGCAAGCGCCTGCTGCAGTCGCGACAGCGCCTCATCGCAAGATGTGCGAAGGCTTGGGCGACCGGCTCGGCCCAGACTTGCGCTGGCTGGATTCTCGCGGTCTGAATTTTCGTTGATAATTTTCATCAACCCCCTCGCTACCCCGGTCCTGCAAACACTGCCCTAAGCTACGCCAGCGACCGCCTCGCGCGCAAGGGCGCGCAGCACAAGCAACGGGCGTTGCGACCGCAAGTAGCCTTGTAGCTGGTCCACATGCGGTCTCGCCGCTCCATTCAGCATTTGCGCCGCCAGTGCCGCGAGCCCACTGGCATCCGGCGCAATTGCCGAATCCAGCTGCAGCGCGTGCAGCATGGCGGCACTTTGGCGTCCGCGCATGAATCGGGAGCGGGTCGTAGCGATGGCGAGGCCGGAGCGCAGCGCATCCAGAGAGGTATTGCCGCCGGACCAATGCAGGGTATCCAGCATCACATCGGCTGCCGCAAGAATCTCCAGAAAGCGACTGCGACTGACCATGGGATGAAAATGTAGCTGCCTAAACAGCGTCGGACCCAGCCTGGTAAGTAGCCGCTGACGCACCAAGCGAACCTCGAGCCGCGATGCGGTGGCGAACAGCAGAATACGTAGCTTTGGTTCGCGCGACAGCAGCTCAAGCAGTACCGCATCGTTGTCCGGATGAAGTTTGAACAATGATTGCGGCACCACGACCAACTTGCCCGGCGGCAACCCCAGCGCGTCGCGCGCAAGGCGCTGCGGCGCCGGGGGCAGTCGGTAGCGAGTGCCCAGATCAGGCAACAGCAGCAGTGGCTCGCGGTAGTGGGCCTTGGCGTCGGCCGGTTCCATGTCAGCGCAGCTGAGGTAGGCATCTATCGTCGGCAGGCCGCTGGTTACCGGGTGACCCCAACCCACCCACTGCGTTCGCGCCAGGCGCAGCGCGGCAAGCGGCATGAGTCGCGTATCCATTCCCAATTCGGGATAGATCAACAGGTCCAGATCGGCGCTACGAATGACATCAGCGGCGCGATCGACTGCGTCACCTTGTTGATGTCCGCCACGATCCTGGCCATCTCCAGTACCGCCGCCATCTCCATTGATACGAACGAATTTGCGACTGCGCTGCTCGAGTTCGTCGGTAACGTGGTCGAAGCGGGGGCCGAGTGCATAGATTCGAGTGTCGAATTCGTCTACGTCAAGTGCCTCGATCCAGCTGGCAAAATACGCGCCCGCAGTCGTATCGTTCCAATGACCGGATAATACGCCGATGCGTGGCGGCCCAGGCTTGCGCTTATCCGGCACGATCGCCAAGTCCGGGCGCAGCGCGGCAGCGGCCATACTCAGCCAATCGCCGTAGCGCGACTGCAGGTCGAGATCGTTCTCGCAGTGATAGGCGAGCAGAAAATTCGACCAGTTCAGTTGCGCCAAATGCGGCGCACAGCGACGCAGTCGCGATTGCGGAAACTCATCCACGATGCGCGAAAGACCGCTGCTGAAACGGTTGCGTGCGGCATGTATGCCGTCCCTGTCGATATGCACAGCGGGCAACGACAACGCGCACGCAAGCGCCATACGCAGACTGGGCGAATGGGCGCCGATCGAGTGACGGCGCTCAAATTCGCCGCGCAGTACATGTGCAGCGCCTTCATTACATTGCGTACTGATGCTGGCGAAGGCGCACTGCACTGCTTCCACTTGATCCGGCAGCGGCGTAGCAGTGGGCAGACTGCGCTCGATGAGTTGAGCGTCGCCGAGCGTGAGTGTCAGCGCACGGACTTCGCTGTTGCTCAAGACCGTATCCGACAGCGGTCGTAGGCGATCGGCGGCTACGCGCAACTGGCCACGGTTGCGCTCGATCTCGGCCAGAAGCCTGCGCGCGCCGAGATCGTCGGGCGAACGGGCCAGCAACGGCTGCAACAGATCGAAGGCCTCGTCATCATCCAGCGCCGCACTTCCATACGCGACCAGATTGAATGCAGAGTCATCATTCTCGGGCCATAGCCGCAGCGCTTCACGCCAGTAGCCGATGGCGGCGATCAGGTCGTTCTGCTGCGCGCTGCGGTGCCCGAGACGATTGAGCACGCGACTGCGACTGCGCGCGATCAGCGCATTGTCGGGGGCGTTCTGCAGCAGGCTGCGTAATGCGTCATCGGCTTCGCTCAAGCGCTCCAGGCGCATGGCCGCGTTGGCCAGTACCGACAACGCTGCAGTGTTGCCCGGGTCGCGGGCCAGCACGGACTGTGCAAGTTCGAGCGCGAGCGCAGCGTCTCCCGCAGTGAAGGCGGCACGTGCTGCCGCGAGTATCGGTGCTTCCGTCATGCAGGTTGTCCCGCGGTCGCACTCACGACGCGCGCGGATGTTGGCGTGACGTCATTGACCCTTCCACGCCAACCCCAGTTTGGCGCCATTGCTGCGCCCCAGCTCAGCACTGATCCAACGGCCGACCTGCACCAGCGTGTCAAGATTGATGCCGGTGTCAAAGCCCATGCCGTGCAACATATAGACCACGTCCTCGCTCGCGACATTGCCGCTGGCGCCCTCGGCGTAGGGACAGCCACCCAATCCCGCGACCGACGCATCGACCACGCGAACCCCAGCCTCGACACAGGCATAGACATTGGCCAGTGCCTGGCCGCGCGTATCATGGAAATGCACCGCCAACTGCTGCATCGGCACCACGCCTGCAACCGCACGCAGCATCGTTCGAGCAGCACTGGCGGTGCCGACCCCGATGGTATCGCCCAGAGACACCTCATAGCAGCCAAGCTGGTGCAGGGCACGCGCGACACGCACGACATCCACGATCGGCACAGCGCCCTGATACGGACAGCCGAGTACAGTGGAGACATAACCACGTACCGGCACACCGGCCTCGGCAGCACGGTCCATCACCGGTTTGTAGCGTTCGATCGATTGGTCGATCGAAGCATTGATGTTGCGATGAGTGAAGGCCTCGGAAGCAGCAGTGAAGATCGCCACTTCAGCAACGCCCGCAGCGAGCGCGCGTTCCATGCCCTGCAGATTGGGCACCAGAACCGGATAGCGGATCCCGGCCTTTCGGCGCAGCGCGGCAAATACTTCGGCAGCATCGGCGAGTTGCGGAATCCACTTGGGACTGACGAAACTGGTGGCCTCGACCGTACTGTGCCCTGCATCGACCAACTGTTCGATCAGGCGCACTTTGATAGCCGCCGAAACAATCAGCTTTTCGTTCTGCAATCCGTCGCGCGGACCGACTTCAACAATACGGATTGATTCAGCCACCCTCGGGGCTCCGCCGTTCCTCGACTCGAGCCCAGGCCCGCGCAATCTCTTCGCTACTCGCCCGATGCAGGATGAGCCACGGCTTGCGTCCGAATACGCCCTTGCGCCGGATGATGCTGTCGGTCGCGGAGCTTGGGCCGAGTATCAGATTCTCGACGCTTTCGAGATTGTTCTTGCCACCCTTTCCGGATTTGCTTTTTACTTCACTGCGTCCGCCGATTTCGCCATCGACGATCAAGCGCGCAACATGCTGGTTATCCACTTCAAAGGCGCGGATCTGGTCCTGACCTCGAAATTCGTAGCGAATCAGCATGTGCGCCTTGTGCCAATCGCTGTCCTTGGCCTCGGCATCCGGGCGCGCAGTGGCGGCGATGAAATTGCTGTCGCCGTGACGCACATAGCGGATGCTGTATTCGTCCTCGTCGTCAGACTCGCCATCAGGTTCCAGGGTCTGGTAGCGAGCGCAGTTGTCACTGACGATCCAGTACACCGGCCCGTCGTTTTGCTCTTCGCGCTCGGTCATGTCTTCAATCCGCCAGGCGCCGACCCAATCACGCGCGCAGTCGCTGACTTCGCCACTGGGCAGCGCCTCAAAACGGGTTTGCTGGCAGCCCGACAACAGGCCGACCGCGAGTAGCGAGAGGGTGCCACGCAGCGCACAACGCGCAACAGCAGATCGCAGGCATGCCAGGTGGGAGCGGCTCATGACAGCATCCTCATCAGTAGTTGATCGGCTTGTACGAATTCGCCAAGCGCACAGCGCAACTCGGCGACCTGTCCGGCACGCGGCGCGCGCAGGGTGAGTTCCATTTTCATGGCTTCCATCACGATGACCTCCTGGTGTTCGACGACCTCGTCACCGACTGCCGCTTTCACGGCGATGATGCGCCCTGGCATCGGCGCCAGCAAGCGATCGCCGCCGCTGGATGCGGCGCCCTCGAATGCGAACGGCGGCACCGCATGCAGACGATGGCGTTGTCCCTCGTGCAGCACAATCCAGTCGCCGGCGAGTTCACGACAGCGCAACCGCCGGGTGCGGCCGTCGCTACGATAGCTCAGCCAGCCATTGTGCAACGCAGCGCTTTGGATCTGGACATGGGCGTCGTCCTGGTCCAAGCGATAGACGCCGCCATAGCCGTGCGCCGCTATTTCGATGCGCGCACTGCCATTCTGGAAGCACACCAGACGCTTGCCCAAATGGCCGAGGCGCCACGCATCCGCACTCGCCCAGGGCGAGCCTGGATCAACGGACTGTGCCGCACGATCGCGCGCCATGGATTCCTCGTGCAGCAACGCCGCGCAGGCTGCGGCAAACAGCACATCAGCGGGAATCGCTTCATCCTTGGCCAGCACCTCAGCGAGGTGGCGATCCAAGTAACCGGTATCGATGGTGCCGTCGATCACCGTTGGATGACGCAGCAGCCGCTCCAGAAAGGCAACGTTGCTCTTTGGGCCGAGCACGTCGATCTCGGCCAGCGCCTCGCTCATCCGCCGCAGCGCGTCGGCGCGATCATCACCATGCACAATCAGCTTGGCGATCATCGGGTCGTAAAAAATGCTGACGGTATCGCCCTCGACCACCCCAGCATCGATGCGTGTGCGCGCATCCGCCTGAGGCAGGCGCAGCCGTTCGATGCGCCCGGAGCCCGGCAAAAATCCCTGGTCGGGATCTTCCGCATACAGGCGCACCTCGATGGCGTGGCCATGGGAATGGATCTGATCCTGGCGCAAGGGCAAGGCCTCGCCGGCAGCGATACGCAATTGCCATTCGACCAAATCCAGCCCCAGCACCATCTCGGTGACCGGGTGCTCAACCTGCAGGCGCGTATTGATTTCCATGAAATAGAAAGCGCCGGCCTGGTCGACGATAAACTCCACCGTGCCGGCGTTGCAATAGTCGATCGCGCGCGCCGCCTGGATCGCGGCATCGCCCATGCGCTGACGCAGTTGCGTCGTAAGAAACGGCGAGGGCGATTCTTCGATCACTTTCTGATAGCGACGCTGGGCGGAACATTCGCGTTCGTTCAGATGGATGGTGTTGCCGTTGCGATCGGCAAACACCTGGATTTCGATATGCCTGGGTCGCTCGACATAGCGCTCCAACAATACGCGGTCGCGGCCAAAAGCGGTTTTCGATTCGCGCTGGCAGGATTCAAGATGCGATACGAATTCCGCCGCCGCGTGCACGATGCGCATGCCCTTGCCGCCGCCGCCATGCGCCGCCTTGATCATCAGCGGATAACCGATACGATCGGCCTCACGTTGCAGCAGCGCCAAGTCCTGGTCCACGCCGGTATAACCCGGCACGACCGGCACGCCATGCCCCTGCATCAACTCCTTGGCGCCGGCTTTGGAGCCCATCTTGCGCATCGAGCCTGCGGTCGGACCAATGAACACCAGACCCGCAGCCTCGACTTGCTCGGCAAAGTCGGCGTTTTCCGAAAGGAATCCATAGCCCGGGTGAATCGCCTGCGCACCGCAGGCGCGCGCCGCAGCAATGATCACTTCGCCACGCAGATACGACTGGCCCGGCTGCGAGCCGCCGATGTGCACGGCCTCGTCGGCTTGGCGCACATGCTCGGCATTGGCATCCGCATCGGAATAAACCGCGACGGTGGTCACGCCAAGGCGTCGGCAGGTGCGGGCGATGCGACAGGCGATTTCGCCACGATTGGCAATCAGAATCTTGCTGAACACGCGCGACTTCCAGAGGGGGCAGTGCACGATTGTAACGACCTGCAAGGCAGCGAAGCAGCCTGCGCGACGAACCAGACGCAAGTTCGCCAGAACCGGGGCCAACGCGATCTCGCCGCCTTACGCCTCAATGGCGATGCTGTTTTCCGGTGGCTGCGCACGCACGCGTGGTCGTCCGTGCGCATAGGCCCAGGAGACGATGGCATAACGCACACCGCTGGTGGTTGGCATGGCGGCGTGGGAGTAGCGCTCGTCCGAGGGAAATGTAACCAGCAGACCCGGGAGCGGACGCAGCGCATACTCGAAGTTGACGAAGTTCAACTCACCACCGGTGAATCCGTCGTTGAGATAGATCAGCAAACTACCATCCCGATCGAGCACGCGATACGCTGGCGTTTCTTCGGACCAGATATCGGCGTCCGCGTGTACGTCGTATTTGCCGCCGGTGGTATAACGCAACACGTAGGGCTTTTCGAACCACGCGAAATGACAGCCCCAGCGCGGCGCCAGCCACTCGCTGAATGCGCGCCGCACCAGCGAGTCTATTTCGACCTGCAGCTCGCCCAACTCCACCCGTTCTGTCACCCGCGACGGATGTGCGGTGCGCACGACCTGGTCCGGCGTAGAACGCACATGGTCGAACGCATCCAGCCAGTCACGCGGCTGCCGCTCGAGAAAATCAACCCAACGCTGGCAAGTCTCAGCATCCAGGAACCCCGGCTGCAACTCGATGCCATGCGGCACCTTTCGCCGCGCGTCCGCCGAGCCACAGCAGTGCTTGAAGCGCTGGCCGCTGGCACAAAAGCATGGCGCATTGCGCTCGATCAGCAACGGTGTATCGAAAATTGAAGTAGACATGGGCGAATCGGAAGGGTGAGACGGAGTGGGCGAATAGCTTACTAAGAAAGACACACGTCCCGCGCTACGACCAGTGCACGCTACTGGTCACGCGCGACATGGCTTCGAGTTTCCGAGTTCTGCATCTGCCGCCGGTGATGCGTCGCGGCCCCCAACGCATCAGCATCCAGGCACGCGCAAAGTCGAAGGCTTATTGCCATGGGTACGTCTCCCGACGCGCAGGCATTGCTTGAGCTGTTGGAGACTGCAGCGGACGAGGACATTGATGTGGGCGGGTGACG
>JANMSL010000637.1:0-4972 GCA_031389245.1 Lysobacterales bacterium
GCAATTCGGCGCGGCGCGGCGCGAGTTCGGCATTGCTGGCGACGAGGCCTTCGACCAGTTCCTGCAGCAGCCCGTGGGCGTCCGCCGCCTGCAGGCCGAGCAGCACGGATTGAGGCGGAAGATGCTGGGCGAAATTCATGCTGCTGATCATGTGCCAGTCCGGCGCTTGTCGTCGCGCCGCTCCTTGGCGCGCGCGACCTGAGTTTCGATCTTGGCCACGGCCGCGTCCACCGCCGCGCGCGGATCGTGGGAAGTCTCGCGCGCGAGAATGGTCTCGCCTTTGCGCGGGCGGAGCTGGATCTCGCAGGTCAGGCCTTCGCGCCCCTGATCCAGGACGACTTCCGCGGCGGGAAACTCGGTTCCCAGGCGCTCCACGGCCGCGAGGCGCTCGACGGCGTAGGCGCGCAGGGCTTCCGGCAGTTCAGCGTGTCGGCTCGTGACCTGAATCTTCATCGGCGGGGAGCAGAGGCTCGCGTTCAGGATACGCGCGCGCCCGGATTCGTGGGAGCGCGGCGAAGGGGTCGGCGGCGTAGCGCACGCGCCACAGAATCAGGCCGTGCGGCGGCGCCGTGGCCCCGGCGCGCTGCCGGTCGCGCGCCGCCAGCACCGCCGCCGCCCATTCCGGCGCGCGGCGCCCGCGGCCGATCTCGAGCAAGGTGCCGACCAGATTGCGCACCATTTTGTAGAGGAAGCCGCTGCCGGCGGCATGGATCACCAGCCCGCCGCGCACGGCACGGACGCGCAGCGCGGTCAGCGTGCGCACGGAGTCGCGCACCGGCCGGCCCGCGGCAGCGAAGGAGGCGAAGTCGTGACGGCCGACCAAGTGGCGGGCGGCGGCGCGCATCGCGGCGAGATCCAGCGAGAGACCAGTCGAGTGTCAGCGCCAAATCGCGCTTTTCTGCGGGATCATTGCTCACGCGGCGGTTAAGCGCCAACAGCGCGATTCTCGTCACCCAAGGCAACGCCCTGGGTGACGAGAACGAAGCTGGGTTAGCCCTGGAGGGCGAATCAAGTGATCGCGGGATCCTTACGCCACGCCATTGACAGCCCCCGTTAAGCGACTAAAACTGCCTTGCTCGTGTAAGGGTGCAGCTCGACATTTCTTGATTGCAGGTCATTTGCGCTCCATTATCGGAATTGGTCCATGTGACAGAACCATTTGGGTTCGTATATGGAGTCCATGCGGCGAAGACAGTGCCCGAGATAGTCATGCCAAGAGCTAGCGCAATCAAGATTCCGACGATATTCGATTTCATGTGTTTTTTCCTTATTGGGTGGTTGGAAAGGGTGTCGCAAAAGTCCAAGATTTCCTGATTGGTGCCAATCTTCAGCCGAGATGAAAGTCGCCGGAACTGCGTGTGAAGGGCAGTCGTGTCGTCTGCCATCTCTCACTGACTAGCGTATGGATGGCAATCGACCCGCTTGCCTTACACATTTTCTCGTCTAACAGAGAATCAACGCGAATCCGGAAAGGCTTGGACGGAGAAAATTATTGCATTGGTCTGCCTTCCAATTTTAGGGGCACTGCTAGATCTGCTAGTCGCGATTGACAGGCTGCAGTGCGAACGTGAAGTGATAGTAGAAACGCAGCGCATTGGTGACCTCCCGTGTTGTGCTTGCTCACTCGAATCCATCCTCGAGCAACACGCTCAAATCGGAAACCTGCGCTCGCACGTAGCGGGTCGGATAGATCAAGCCTTCCATACCTTCGAGCTCCACTTCGACCAGTACGCTGCCGCTGGCACTGACCCAGGAGTCTTCCCCGGCATAATTTTGCAGGCCGGCAGAAGCGCTGCCGACAAAAGTGCCGGACACGCCGCGCACGGCGCGCATTTGCACGCCGGCAGCAGTGGGATAACGCACCAGATCTCCGGCTTTCAAAATTTCTTCCGGCGCACGTCCAGTACGGAAGCGCCAAACCCCCAAGCGGCGCAGTGTTGATGGTGGCGTCGAAGTCGACGCAATCGCCAGAACGACACCGTTTTCCAGCACATTGAAAGCGGAAACCGATTCCCACAGTCGTCCTTGCGCCGGGGCATAGAGGCCGCTGTCGCCAATAATCAAGATCGGTTCAGCGGTCGCGTCAGGACGCAGTCGCCAAAGCCCGGAGCGCTCTGCGCCGGTTGCCGGATTGCGAATGAAGGCGTACATCACGCCAAAGCGCCCGGCTGAGAGCGGGTGGAAATCAATGACCTGATCGAACGTGAAGCCGGCGATGCCGGGACCCAGGGCACCCTGCACGTCGTTTAGCAAAACCGGCCGGTTTTGGCCGTTGCTGTGATGAAAAATTCCTTTGAAGGCAGGGTTGTTACCCACGCCGGAAAAGTAAAATGATCCCGGCGTAGTGGGTGCGATGATCGGCAGTAGTTCGTTGAAGATGGCGGCTGAACTGCCGGAGATGTTGGGCCCCAGTGCCCCAGTGGACTGGCTCAGCGCCTTGACCTGCGGAGCACCATTGCAGAATTCCCAGATGCCGCGGCGTGTGGTGATGCTGGGCGTTTGCGTCGCCAAGCCACCCGCGGCGTAGATTTCACCGCGTGGGCTACTGGCGGCGCGGCGCAATGATTCAAAGTAATCTCCGACCAGTACGCCAGGAGCGAGTGCCGCGGCATTCGATAGCACCAGGGCGCAGGGCGCATTGCCCGATCCAGGGGTGTAGCGCACCAGTGCTTGTCGAAAGCTGTTGGGTTCCGCGGGCGCTCGAACCGTTGTGTCAAACAGGACTTTGCCGTTCGGCAGTGCATGCAGATGAGCAAAGTTGACCGAGTCGACAAAGTCGAAGTCGGTGCGGAAGACCCAGTCGGCGCCAATGCCAGGGCCAAGCGCGCCATCACTAAAAGCGCGCGCAATTTCAAGGTTGCCACTGCCGTTCGCCGCCCACACACCCCAACTTGTATTTTCCAGCGCTTGCGCCGCTTCGCCGGCACGTGCGCCAAATACGCGCTGATCCTGTGCGTTGCTGTCGATATCGCCCAGGAGACGAAAAACATGCTGGCTTTCCGGCCCCACTCTGCCGGGACCCACCGCGCCCACGAGGTTAAGTTCAGCCAACGGCAGCAATGCGCCGCCGAACTCCTGCCAAAGGCCTTTGCGGCCGTCAGGGCGAGTCAGATTGAACCCCAGCGTTGCCGCCGGGCTATCGGAAAGCTCCCCCGGAAGCGGAGATAATGAATAGGCACCAGGTGGTAGTTGTGGCAGTGAAACCGTGGATGAAGGTGCCGACATCACCACGCGCCATTCAGGCGCGGCAGCGCTGCCGGAGGCGCTGGCGACAGACGAAATCAGCGCGAGCAAAAGGGTCGTTCGGTTTCTCGTCATTGTGTTGCTCACGGTGAGTTGACGCGTGGTTTCGCGAAAGTCAAAGGCGTCGGCGTTCAATCTGCGGATGCTTGCGAGGGAGCCTACGGAGCGGGACGCTCGTGGATCGCTAGGCTGGCGAATAAATACGCGTAACCATCATCGCACCCGAATGCGGACCATGTCTGTGACCACTAGCAGATTTGCTGGTCGCGGTTGACAACGGTGCATTCGTGTTACTTCAGGTGCGTCGCTTTTCATGCACGGCTCATGCAGGGGGCTTGGGCCCACTGGCATTTCTTTCAGCCGCAAAGACCGCCGTCCAAAGGAGGTGGGCTGCCGGTGAGCGCCGTGAACCCCAGCAGCGGTGCAACTTTGCAAGACTTGAACGCTTGCCGTACAACGCGGAAAAGTGCGAAAACCTCAGACACTGACCGCTGTGCTTCAGGCCGAAACGACACGCAGGATCAACCAGGCAGGCACACCGAAGTAAAAAATCAGTCGACCCATGCCTTCCAGGTTGCGTCTGATTTCCTGCGCAAGGGTTGGGCGCCAGCGCATTGCCAGCAGAGTGCCGCTTTCGATGACGATGCGCAGCAGGACTGCGAGGAGTATCAGGCCGATCGACCAGGCGGCCCACCAGATCAAGAGTCCGATCAAGTAAGCACCAAGCCCGTACGTGTAGTACTCGCCAAAGGTGCCGCCGAACGCAATGTGCTGGTGCAGCCGAAAGGCGACGAGTGCGGGCACCAGGGGAAACAGCACGAACTTCAGCAAGGGATGATCGAGCCGCGGCTTGGCAGCAGCTGCCCGCACCGCGGCGTAGTGGGCGATGCGCGCGGACAGTCGATCAGCCGGACGCAGCGGCGCGTTCGCCGCGCTCAGCGCGCGCATCAACGCTTGCGGGTCGGCCAGGACGATTCCCTGTTTCAAGCGCCGCCCCGAAACGAACTCGAGATTTACTCCAGTGCGTGGCAAGGCAAAGCGCCACGCGTGCAGGCACGCAATATTGGCCAGGGGAATTTCGATGCGCTGATGGCGTTGTCGCAGGACCAGCATGCCTGCTTCGATATAAGCCTTTGCGGCAAACGCGTGTTGAATCGCCGACGCGGCGATTTCCGGTAGCAGCACCGCCAAGGCGTAGACCTTGATTTGCGCCAGCGAGTTCACCTGCAAACCCTCGCCCAGCAGCATGCCCAGCACCAGCCACAGCAGGCCGGCACCGGCGAGGAGACGCAGCAGTGCTGCGGCAGCTCGCCAGCGGCGCGACATCACGACCACGTTCGCCACGTAGGCGCCATCCGTTTGCGCAACTGAGGCGCCTGATTTGGCCGCTCGCTGGTTGCGGTGCTCGCGCCAGTGGCGTCGTGCTCGAAGTGTCGACAGCACGAGCAGAAAAGCGAGACCGGCGCCACCCACCCAGTCGCCCCAACGCACCATCAGCGTCGACGGCGGGCCGCGCATTGGAATATCGCCGGCCAGCACCGCGCGGTCGCCCATTGCGGTGCCTGCGATCACCGCTCCGGTGGGATCGATGATCGCGCTCAGGCCATTGGTGGTGACGCGCAACTGCGGTAATCGCGTCTCGATGCTGCGGAAGGCCGCAACCGCAAGGTGCAACCGGGCGCCGAGCGGATCGGCGCTGAACCAGGAATCATTGGACAGGCCGAGGATG
>JANMSL010000661.1:0-11979 GCA_031389245.1 Lysobacterales bacterium
TACGCAACGAGGCGTTGGCGGCCGATGTGGAAGATCTGAAAACCGGCACTGATGCGATCGAAGAGCGCGCCCGCGGCGAGCTCGGAATGATCAAACCCGGTGAGACGTTTTATCAGGTGATCGAAGAAGAATCGAAGGCGAAACCACAATGATCTGGTGTGTTATTCCTGCTGCCGGGCGCGGAGCGCGTTTTAGTGCAGCCATGCCCAAACAGTATGCACCGTTGGTTGGCGTGCCGATGCTGGTACGCACACTGGATCGGTTGCTGTCGCATCCGCGTGTAGCCGGCGCGATGGTCGCACTTTCCGCAAATGATGAACTTTGGCCGAGCATCAACGAGCTCGAAGGCAAGCCGGTGCGGTCCTGTTTGGGCGGGGCCGAACGTGCCGATTCGGTGCTCGCTGCGCTGGACGCACTATCCACGCGCTGCGCGGCTGATGATTGGGTGATGGTGCATGACGCGGCCCGACCTTGCGTTCGTCACAACGATATCGATGCGCTGCTCGATCAGGGAATGCTGCATGCGGATGGGGCGATCCTGGCGGCTCCGATACGCGACACGGTCAAACGCGGAAGCGCCGGTGCGCCGATTTCCGAGACATTGGATCGATCTTCGCTGTGGCGCGCGTTGACGCCGCAGTTGTTCCAGTTTGGCGCACTGCGCGATGCATTGCGTTCTGCCTTGGCCGATCCCGCCCTGCGTCCTCTGATCACGGACGAGGCTGCAGCTTTCGAAGCCGCTGGGCGTAAACCCTTGCTGGTGCAGGGCGCCGAAGACAACATCAAAGTCACCACGCTGCATGACCTCGCGCTGGCCGAATTCATTCTCACTTGTCCCGCATGAGTATCCGCATTGGCCATGGCTTCGATGTACACGCTTTCGGCCGTGGCGACTCAATCGTGTTGGGCGGAGTAAGCATTGAGCATGTTGCCGGTATCGTTGCGCATTCGGATGGTGATGTGATTATCCACGCGCTTTGCGATGCTTTGCTGGGTGCGCTCGCGTTGGGCGATATCGGCCAGCACTTCGCACCCACCGATGCGCGTTGGAAGGATGCCGACAGCCGCTTGTTTTTGCGGCATGTGATCAACCTGCTGCGCGAACGCGGATGGCAACTGGGAAACGCCGACATTACCGTTATTGCAGAAGCCCCCAAAATCGGTCCACACCGTGACGCGATTCGTGCCGTGCTCGCCGACACTATCGGCTGCGCCATCGAACGGATCAGTGTCAAAGCCACCACAACCGAAAAACTCGGATTCACCGGCCGCGGCGAAGGTCTCGCGGCGGAAGCTGTGGTTTTGATTGAGACTCTGGCTTCGTGACCACCGAGCTTGCGTTCGCGTTCGGGGGCCCGCCGTTGATCGGCCGCATCCGCGCCGCACCAGAAGATTTCTTCGTCGATGAAATCATCGGATTTTCCGCCACCGGCAGCGGCGAACACTGGCTGCTGCATATCGAGAAGAAAGGCGCCAATACAGGCTGGGCGGTCAAACGCGTGGCTGCGTTTGCCGGCCTGACCGAACGCGATGTCGGCTACGCCGGAATGAAGGATCGACATGCTGTCACCCGCCAGTATTTTTCGGTACCAGCCAGGAAGGGCGCGGCGCTCGACTGGAACGCGTTTTCCGATCCCGATGTGCGAATTCTCAACGCCGAACGCCATTCGCGCAAAATTCAGCGCGGCGCGTTGAATGGCAATCGTTTTGTCATTGTCGTTCGCGACATCAGTGGCGATCTTGCAGCGGCGGATTCGGTGCTTGGCCAGATTCAACAGCGCGGCATCCCCAACTATTTTGGCGAACAACGTTTCGGCCGGGGCGGCGGGAACATTGACAAAGCCCGCGCCCTCTTCGCCGGACATCGCTTCGAACGCAATGAACGCTCGATCCTGCTTAGCGCGGCACGCTCGGAGGTTTTCAACGCCGTGCTCGCGCGTCGCGTGGAACTGCAGAACTGGGACCGAGCTGTGACCGGCGACGTGTTTCAACTGGATGCACGCAGCGCCATTTTTGGTCCCGAACCGATCGACGAAGTGCTCGCCGATCGCGTGCGGAGTGGCGAAATCCATGCCACCGGTCCATTGTGGGGACGTGGTGCATTGCGCGTCGGCGCGGAAGTCGCGGCCCTTGAGGAAGAAATTGCCGTGACGCTTGCCGATCTCTGTGCGGGCGTTGTCGATGCCGGCATGGATCAAGAGCGTCGCGCCCTGCGCATCCGGCCACGCGATCTGGTTTGGGATTGGATCGACGGCGAAACGTTGCGTCTTGGGTTTTCGTTGCCCGCAGGGGCTTACGCCACATCGACACTGCGCGAAGTGATTGCTTCGCCTTTGGTCTGATTTGACGCGCGGTTTATCCGCAGGCGATTGGCGCTGTAGACTTTGGTCCGCAAGCCTACGAGCGCCTTGCGGCCGAGCCCATTGCCGCAAAAAAGAAGCCCGCCAACCGACCGGAGGGGAGGGATCTACCGGTGTGTTCGGAAGGCGGGCTAGAGGGGCCGCTGCCATACAAAGGCAACGGTTTTACGTCTAGGAAAATCAGGCCCGAGCGGACGCCCTGGACTTCGTGACTGCCGGCCTACGTGCAGCCGGCTTGCTGGCCTTCGCCTTTTTGCTGCGCGCAACGGGCTTCTTCGCAGCCTTGACGCTTCCGGTCATTGTCTCGACCATCGCGCTGATACTGTCGCGGGCCGCCTTGCTGACCGTGTTTTTCAGGCTGGGCGCGCTGTTGCTGTTGAGCTTGCGCACAGCGCGGTTCAGGTCTTCGACGCGGTCGATCAGTGCTTCCATTTCTTCACGGCCGGGAACGCCCAGTTTCGAGAGTGCTTTCGACACACGATTTTCAAACACGGTTTCCAGCTTGTCCCAGGTATCGGCCGCACGCTCTTTCACTTGCTCGACCTTGGTCTCGACTACGTCACGCACTTCGCCGACCTTGCCGGTGGCGAATTTGCGCGTCTTCTGCTCGAGCGATACGCCTTCCTTGACCAGCGCCTCGAACAGCTTTCCGCCTTGCGATTGAGCACGCGTCAGCGCGTCGATACCCGCCAACCATACCTGCTGTGCAGTCTCTACCAATGCGCCAGTTTTGTCGGACGCAGTGGCCGAGGCCGGCTTGGATTTAAACTTGGGTTTGCTCATCTACCCTCCACGATAATTGATTCGAAGCTGCCTTGCGCAATAGCGCGCGGCGCAGCAGTGACGCCGACTGTAGGCACGCCAGCTAGAATAATCACACTATGTAGAAGATTGATTTGTGTGGCAATTCAAGCGCGATTCACAACTGGAATCGCGCTTTCAATGCCGCGTGCTGATGCTCTGGTCGAGTTCGTCAAGCGCTCGCCTTAGCCGCGTTGTTGCATCCGTGCGGCGCGGGGGCCGCATGCCCAGGCTGGCCATCAGCTCGCGATTCCGATCCGCGACAATTTCCTTTCGCAGTTGCAGGCCATGACGTGCGAACAGCGGCGCAAGCTCTTCGAAGCGCGCGTGCAGATCGCTCAGTGTCGCTCGATAAGCATGTTCTGCCACGCGTACACGACTGTGGTAGCTGAAGACGTTGGTGAAGAACATCTCGACATCATCGGGATTGGGTTCGAACAACACCAGATCGGATTTCTGGTACTGACGTTGGTACTTTTCCATTCCGACCTGCATGCGTGAGCGCAGAATCGTGCGAAAAGTTTGCGACAGCACTGCCGGCAAACCGCCTTCCATCAGGCTTTCCGGTACGGCACGGCCATTACGCTGTGCCAGACCGGCATCGAATGGAACCAGCGGGTTGACCCCGATCACCAGATCGCAGCCTTCCTCCAGTGCGACCGATGCGTGCAAGGTGCGCCGCAGCGCACCATCAACGTACCAGCGCCCGTCAATCTCGACCGGCGGATAGAGCCCTGGTAGCGCCGCGCTGGCCTGCACGGCTCGGGAAATCGGAACATGGTCGAAACCATCGGAACCGAAGCGCACGGTTTGGCCAGTATCCAGATCGACGCTGATCACGAACAATTTGCGTCGCAGCGCGCGGAAATCGTTGCTGCGACCGTGGCTCTCAAATACGCCGCGGAGAAACTCTTCGATGGCCTGGTTATCGAAAAGACCGGTCGGAATCAGAGTGCCCAGTCGACCGAGGACGTCGCTCCAGTCGGTATCAAGGGGTTTGGTGATCAGGTCAGCGATCCAGCCGGCCAACACGCGCGGTACGCTGATCAGCCGACGTCCATACTCCGCCAGTGCGGGGCGCAAAAAAACTTCAGGGCGAAAGTGCGCCTGATCGGAATCATGCGTGAGGAAAATTCGGCACATCTCGGCCGTTCCCAAACGATTGGCCAGTCCTGCCGACAGAAAGGCACCCGAGCTGACACCGACATAGACATCGAGCTTGGTCAAATCCAAGCCCTGCAGAGCGTCTTCCATCGCGCGCAGGGCCCCCAGTTCGTACATCCCTCCGATCGGGCCACCGCCGGCAACGGCCAGGCCGATGCGTGATTTGCTTCGTTTGCCACGAGGGGGGCGGGCGGCAGGTTGAACGTTGAGCATCAAGCATCCATGTGCGGGGACGAGGGCATCGCCATTTGTGCGATTGTAGCGATGGTGGCGGCATGCTCAAGCTAGACTTTCGTTCAACTTGCCGTGCCGAAGCGGCCAATCGTCAAAACTTGTAAACAACCATGGCATCCAAATCGGTCAGTTTGCGCTTGCACGGCCTCCTGGAAAATCTGCAGGCGGTTTCCGATCCCAAAAAAAACCCGTTGAACAAAAGTGCGGGACTGGCGCTATTGAAGACCTGGCAGAGCGAGCGCCTGGGTAGGAGTTTTGCCGCGCTGCGCACGCATCCGCGTTTTGGACTGGCCGCCGAGTTTTTCCTCAGTGATCTGTATGGTGCTGGCGATGTCACCTGGCGCGATCGCGACGTCAGTCGAATCATGCCGGTGATGACCCGCTGGTTGCCAGACTCGGTACTGCTCACATTGGCGGAGGCGCTGGAACTGGATCTGCTGTCGCGCGAGTTCGACATAGAGATGGCCCGCGCGCTAAAGGGAGCCAAGCTGGATGCCGCGCGCTATGGCACTGCCTATCGCGCTGTTGGCGATGCGGTCAATCGTCGACGCCAGGTTGCGCTGATTCGCATCGTTGGGGAAGAACTCGAACGCATCGTGCGCAAACCCTTCGTTCTGGGTGTGCTCAAGTTGGCCCGCGGCCCGGCGCGTGGAGCGGGCTTGGCCGGCTTGCAGGCCTTTCTGGAACGAGGTTTTGCGGCGTTCAGGCACATGGGTCCGGCGCGCGAGTTCCTCGATACGATTGTCCAAGGTGAAGAGAAAATCATGCAGCGGTTGTTTGCCGCGCATCCCGATCCGTTTGGTTTTGAACATTCCCAGGACTAGGATCCGTGCCGGCTTCAGCGTGCAGGCCATTGTTCCCTTGCAACCGAAAGTCAGGTGAATTCTTCGTCGAGCACGCGTTCTATTTCGGACTCGATCGGCGCGCGTAGCATCATCAGCAGAAACCCGAGTTTGACGTTGACTGTGACCAGTCCCTTGCTCAACTCGATGTGCCCGTCGACACCACTGCGCGAAAAGTTCAGGACATCTCCCTGCCACTGGTGATCAACCGAGAACTTCTTGGTGATCGCTTTTGCGACCTTGTTGACCGCGGCGTGGGCTTCCTTCATCGTTTTGTTGTGCCTGCGGGTTATCGAAATATGGCTCATCGCGCCCCTGTCTTTAGTATGTGGTTGCGAGCGAAGCTTGAGCTAAGATGATGCCAGATAACAAGTAGGGCGGATTTGCGGCCATGTGGAGAGCGATGAGCGTGCCATTTTGGCTGTGCCTTGCCGGCGCCGCCGGAGCCGGTGACTTGACCGGCGAGTTGAAGCTCAAGTCGGGCGACAGCCTTCTGCGCGCATCTGAAAGTCAGGACGCGGTCATTTACTTCCGTTCGAAGCAGCCAGTGGTAGCTCAGGCATCGCCACAGCCGCAGCTGATGACTACGCGCCGCAAACAGTTTGTGCCACGGGTGCTGGCGGTGACAGCTGGCGAATCTGTGCGCTTTCCCAACGACGATCCGATCCTGCACAACGTGTTTTCGGCCTCACCGGAAAATGCTTTTGATACCGGGCAGTACGGACGCGGAGAAGGAAAAACGACGCAATTCAACAAGCCCGGACTGGTTCGAGTCTACTGCAACGTGCATCACTCGATGTATGGATTCATTCTGGTACTGGATACCCCGTTTCATACCCGACCCGACGCACAGGGGCGATTCAAGCTGAGCGGGCTGCCAGACGGGGAAGGTGAACTGGTGATCTTTCATGATCGCGGCGCGCCATTGCGCCAGAAAGTATTTATTGCGAGCGCGCCGGTCGCGAACAATTCCACCCAGAATGGGTCCGCGCAAAGAGTGCCTGCGCTGAACGGATCAGTTGCATCGACTCAGCATCTCGCGCTGATACTCGAACTCAATCGTCGCAAAGTGCCCAGTCATTCGAACAAATTCGGCAAGCCCTACGCGCGGAGCACCAATGCAAGCTACTAAGAGCGGGTTCCGATTGTCGCTGGCGGCGAGCATCTTCATCATTTGTGCAGGACTTATTGCGGTCTCTGTGGCGGCGTCTTTGTTCATCACCTGGAGTCAGGGTCGGCGCATTGCCGATGCGAACGTGCAACGCGCGTTGACTACCAGCGTGAGCGTGCAGGACGAGTCACAACTGGCGCGTTTGGAACTGCTGCAGATCACCATTCAGAACATCGCTGAAGATCCCTCGGTCAAAGCTTATTTCGAGAGTTCAGTCGTGGACAGCGAGTTGGGCTTGGGCGAAGACCCGATACTCACGGGTGAAGTGTCGTTGCGTGACCTTTTGGCTGAGCGCCAGGAGCAATACAGTTTCGATCTGGGCATCTTTATGGATGCCGAGGGCAACGTCGCGGCGCGCACGGACGAGTCCGAGGCGGTTGAGCAGAACTTGTCAGGCGATATTTTCATCAATGCGGCGATCGAGAGCGCAGCGCCGATCTCCGGTTATTGGCGGCAGCAGGATGTGCTGTACCAGGCGGCGGTGATGCCGATCGTCCGCGATGAGAACCTATTGGGTTTCCTGTTGCTGGCAAGAGCCGTCAACGATGAGTTCGCCGGCAAGATTGGCAAAGTCAGCGGAGCCGATATCGCCTATGTCGTGATCAAGAATGGTGAGCCCATTCTGTTTGCCAGTTCACTTGCCGACAACGACCGGGCAGCGCTGTTGCAGGCACTGGTGAAAGACGTCTCGCTCAAAGCGATGCTGACCGAGACCAAAGCAATCGATCGCATCGCGCTGACTTTTGCCGGGCAGTCCTGGTTCGGGCGCGTTGCCCCGTTGGATGAGGACGCAGGTGCGCTGTTGGGTAGCACGCTGATTCTGACTTCGGCCGATCGGGCATATGCCGGTTTCCAACGCATTTTGAACCTGGTTCTGCTCACCGGACTCGGCTCGCTGCTGGCGGCTCTACCGGTTTCCTATCTTCTGGCCAAGGTTGTTTTGCGCCCGGTGAAGGTATTGGCGAAGGCAGCAGAAGAAGCGGCATCCGGAAACTTTCGCACGCATCTTTCCGTCGGCGGCAACGACGAGCTCGCCAGCTTGTCGCACTCGTTTGATCGGCTGCTGTCCGAATTGCGAGAGAAGAGCGATATTGAAGGCTACGTTTCCAACCTTTCCCGATTTCTGCCCGAACCATCCACCGCGCGAGCCGCCGGAACCAACACCCCGCAACAAGGCACGCCGGCAATCACAGTGCGTGCTCCTACCCTGGGCACGCGCGTATTGCTTGCCGTAGAGTGCCGCGCCTTGGCGCGACCGATGAGCAAGGAGCAAAGCATTGCCGCCGCCGATGGTGTGCAGGCGTTTGCATTGGCTCTCGACCACGCGGCTCAGCGTGCCAAGGCGCACGTGCTCATTTTCTCTGGAGCGCGCGCGGTGATCGGTTTCTCTGGCGATGGCGCGTTGAGCCGCGCTCTACGCGTCGTGCGTCACCTGCGAAGGGACAGCCAATTGAGTGATGTGTTATCCAGCAGCTTGGCGTTCGCGTTGCACCAGGGCGATATCGTTGAAGGCCAGGTGTCGGTTGCTGGCGGCAGTGTTCCGGTCGCCGGAGGGGGCGCGATTTATCAGCTTGAACGCCTGCTGTCCGAATCGGGCGAGGCGACCTTGTTCGTTGCCAAGCCCATGCTTGATGCGGTGCGTGAGGTCCAGGCAATGGACATCAAGCCAGTCACCGGCTTGGTCTCAGGCAGAGCTTTCCCCGGGGTCGCGATCGACCAGCTCGATGCGCTGGAGCCATTGGCGGCGGCGATCAGCAGCGCGCCAGGTGATCACTACGAAACGGTGGTGACTCCATCCAGCTCAGCGGCGGTCACGCGCCGCGGCGGAAGTGACATTGCGCTGGGTACTGTGTTTGGCGGGCGCTACGAGATTATTTCCGAGCTCGGTGCCGGTGGCATGGGCGTGGTCTACAAGGCGCGCGATCTGGAACTCGATGATCTGGTGGCGATCAAGATGTTGCGCGGTGCGGCGATGATGGACGCCGAGCAACTCGACCGTCTAAAGAGCGAACTCAAGCTGGCACGCAAGATCACCCATCCCAACGTATTGCGCACGTTCGACTTCGGCGACCACGAAGGGCGTCCATACATTTCGATGGAATACGTGCGCGGGATGACGCTGCGCTACCTCATCAAGCAAGCCGGGCGCATTCCGTTTTCCGCCGGCTTGCGCATCGCCAAGCAGCTGTGCGCAGGCCTGGGCGCCGCGCACGAGGTAGGTGTTTTGCATCGGGATATCAAGCCCGAGAATCTGATTCTGGAGCAGAGTGGCAATGCCAAACTGATGGATTTCGGCATAGCGCGACCCATTCGCCGGATGGAGCCGGGTTACACCCAGCCCGGAATGTTCGTCGGGACACCTCATTATTCGGCGCCCGAGCAGCTGGCTGGCGACGAGGTGGACCATCGCGCCGACATTTACTCGAGCGGCGTACTGCTTTCGGAAATGTTTTGCGGAAAGCTGCCGTACACGGGCTCCAACACGATGGAAATCTATATGGCGCAGATGCAGCAGGCGCCCATCCGGCCATCGGAATTCTGGCCGGAAATGCCCGCGGAGCTCGAAATTCTGATCCTACGTTGCATTGCCCGCGCACCGGACGATCGATTTCAAAGTGCGAGTGACTTGGGTGCAGCGCTGGCGGCGATCCGGGCCTGAGCCTACGCTGATCAATTGGTCTACTGCGAACTGGTAACGGGAGGCGATTATGTGCACGCGTAATTGGATTGGCGCGGTTTGTTTTGGATTGCTGTTGCAAGGGGGCAGTGCGCTGGCCGACGACCCGATTGCGTTCGAGGAACGCAGCGAGACGCCCGCTTGGAACTTTTACGGCGACGTTTTGCTGCGCGCCGAGCGCACCGTGGATATTCCCGGACGACTGCAAGATCTGGAGCGCGTGCGCTCGCGGACCCGGTTCGGAGTACGTCGTGAGTTCGACGATTTCGAATTTGGCGCCGCGCTCGAAGGCACGCTGGGTTCGGATACGAATCAAACAAATCGTGCAAACAATGATAACGAGCGCAGCGATTCAATTAACGTCGACGAGTTCTATCTGCGTTGGCGTGGCGGCGAGTCGACTTCGGTGCTGCTAGGCAAGACAGCCTTTCCATTGGTGACCACGCCGCTGCTCTGGGATGATGATTTTCGCCCGCTGGGTATTAGTGCCAGTCACTCGATCGCCATGGGCGAGATCCATCGTCTGTCGCTCGTTGGCGGCTATTTCGCCGGCGATCATCTGTACGATGACGAGTCCCGAATTGCCGCAGCGCAGGTTGGCTGGCATTGGAACGAGAATGCGCAAGTCAGCGGCGATGTGCAGCTCGCCTGGCTGGATTTTTCCGATTTGCAAACCTTGGTGGATCGTGGCCTGGGCCGCACCAATCGCCGCGTCGCCGGAAAGCTGGTCAGTGACTACGAAATCCTCGATCTGCAGTTCGGGCTGCGTGCATTGATTGGCGATGCGTTGTGGCGCGGCCGGATCGATCTGGTGCGCAACTTGGGTGCCGATCAGAATTCAGATGGCGCCCGATTCAGCACTATCTATGGCGATAGTCGCGTCTCCGGAGGCTTTGAACTTGGCTTCGCCATCCAGCGCTTCCAGCGCGATGCGGTGCTGGCCGCATTCACCTCCGACGACTGGTGGTTTCACAGCTTCGCGCGCGGCTATATGCCGTGGGTTGCCTACGGCATCAGTGACAAGTGGCGTGTGCAGCTTTCAGGATTCCGGGAGAAGCGCGATGGCATAGTGGAGCCAACGGATCGCCTGTTGTTGGATGTGCGTGCCGCGTGGTAGCGCCTTGCCTGCGGTGCCTTGGGGCTGGCAGGTGGGCTACAACCTGCTAGAGTCCAACCGTCCAAAATCCTGAACGATATGCGGCTACATTTTCCACAAGGCGAGCGCAAAGACGCATTGCTCAACGAGGGCGAGACCAGTATTGGTTTCGCTCCCGGAAGCGATGTCGAGATCAAAGGAGACGGCGTGGTGGAATCCCACGCGGTCATCACGGTCGACGCGCGCGGCCCGGTACTTTGGGTGCGATCGCCCGACGCATGGACGCATGTCAACGGGCGTCCGGTGCGCGAGAAGGCAATGCTCCGTGTCGGTGACCTGATCAGCCTGGGCAGCGTCACGCTTATGCTCAAACCCGACAACGATGCCTCGATCAGTCAGCACGTCCCGCCCGCGGCGGAGCCACAAGAAGCCATGAGCGAATCCGGAAACGAAACCCACTTCCGCATGACCCCTCCTAAAGCGCTGTTGCGCGGCGTGTCGGGCCCCTATTTTGGCAAGGTCCTGGCGGTGCCGGGTCGATTGGTGATTGGTCGCGGCAGCGATTGCGATCTGGTGCTCGACGAGCCTGAGATGTCGCGCAAGCACGCCATGATCGAAGTCACCGCGGCGGGCATCTACCTGCGTGATATGGGGTCTGCAAATGGCACCTATGTCAATGGCGTGCAAGTACGCGACGCGGTCCTTTACTCCGGTGACCAAATCGCCTTCGACCGCAACCGGTTTCTGATTGAAGCCCCTGGCATGCCCACCCGCGCTGATGGTCAGTACCAGGCCGAGCAGCTGATGGGGCAAAAGTCTGCGACACCACAGTCGACCCAGGCGATGCCGGCGGTGCCCGTCCAGCAGCCCAATAGACAGAGCCCGGCGTCGGAGCCTTTGACTGGTGCCGCGCCGGCGCCGATCAAGGGCGGAAACAGTCCATGGCTGCCGTTGCTGATTGGCGTTGCCATTGCGGCAGCCTTGGTCCTGCTATTACTCGGGTTTCGACAGTCCTGAGATTGCGATCCAGTCGCACTGGATCGATTTCGGGCGCGTCCATCCCGTTGCGCCATACGCGCAGCGAAGCGCCCGCTTGGCGCCAACGAGCGAGTATCGAATCGCCTGCCCACCAGCTCGGCGGCATGCAGGGACGTGTGCGCAAGAAATAGCCAGCGGATCGGCCACTGCGATGGCTGCCGCCCAGCGGTGATGGGAGATTCTGATCACCCGGCGCGTTGGAAATCGGAATCCCGACTTGCAGTCTCGGCATGAAGCACGCTGGCGCCCGGTGAAGAATTCCAAGTGACGCGGGATAGCGCTTACGATCAGCCTTGGATGCAACGCAACCCGTAGTTGTGCTGTTGCAGCCGAGGCGTTCGGACCTGCGATTCGAAACCGAGCATTCTGAGTCGCCGCGACCTCACCATTGCGCTGCGCACCCGACGGACCGCATTCGAATTCCAGATTGGTTTTTTGCTTTGGATGCTCCGTGCTAGTGTCGGATGATCGCCGCACTGCAGCACGGAACTCGGTACTCGTACCCATAAACCTGCGTCGACCGGCTCGGCGGGCGATCTCGATAAACAGCATTCATGAGTGAGGAAGTGACATGAGCGGGGAAGTGATATGAGTCG
>JANMSL010000567.1:0-11543 GCA_031389245.1 Lysobacterales bacterium
GGCCGCTGTGGACGACAACAAGGCTGGGGCGTGGTCACTCGAGGTGGTTTTTCATTCGCTGCTGCGCGAGGCCGCACCCTGCCTCGATCAGGAATTGCTTGCGCGGCGCATCGCCGCCAAGCTTGAAGCAGCCTTCCGCATCGTCAGCGATGAGCAGCGAGCGGAGCTGCGCGCATTGGTCACGGCTGAGCGCGCGGCAAAACGCTAGGCCAGTGCCGCTGCGCGGCGTGTTGAGCGCGTTGGCGCTAACTGGTACCATTCCAGTACTGTTTAAGGGAGCGCGTCGCCCGATGCTGCGCATTGGCAAACTCACCGATTACGCCACCGTTCTGATGACCTGTCTTGCAGGCCGTCCAGGCGAAGTGCTGGCTGCCTCGGAGCTGGCTGAGCATGCACGACTGGAGATGCCAACTGTGAGCAAATTGCTCAAGCAGCTTGCCTGCGCAGGACTGGTCGAGTCGCGACGCGGTATTCACGGCGGCTATCGACTGGCGCGATCTGCCGATCAGATCAGCATTCTGCAGATCGTAGTGGCGCTCGAGGGCCCACTGGGCATGACTGAATGCAGCGCGGTTCAAGGCAGCTGCGGGCATGAGCCGCATTGTCGTGTGCAGGGCAACTGGCGGCGCATCAGTCGGGTGATCGAGTCGGCGTTGGCCAGTGTCAGCCTGGCGCAGATGTTGCAACCCGACGGCAGCGCGCAAGCCACTGCGCATGGCGCACGCCAGCCGCAGGTCGCGGCGCTGCGCGCCCCGGCCGCTTGAGAATCGCCATGTCAGCGCAACCACGTGAAATCGAAACGCTCATCGCCAACCGCAGCTACGACGCTGGTTTTGTCACCGACATCGAGACCGACATCGCGCCCAAGGGGCTGAGCGAAGCAGTCGTGCGCATGATCTCGGCGAAGAAAGAAGAGCCCGAATGGATGACCGAGTGGCGACTCAAGGCGTATCGCCATTGGTTGACCATGACCCAACCGGATTGGGCCAAGCTCGCCATCGCACCGATCGACTTTCAAGGGGTGAGTTACTACGCCGCGCCCAAGCAGAAGTACAAATCGCTGGACGAGGTTGATCCCAAATTGTTGGAGGCGTACGAAAAGCTTGGCGTGCCGCTGCATGAGCGTGCGCGCTTGGCGGGGGTAGCGGTCGATGCCGTGTTTGACTCGGTGTCAGTAGGCACCACGTTCAAGAAGGAGTTGGCCGAAGTCGGGGTTATTTTCTGTTCGTTCTCCGAAGCCGTGCGCGAACACCCTGAACTGATCAAGCAATACCTGGGCTCGGTGGTTCCGGTGGCTGACAATTATTTTGCCGCACTCAACTCAGCGGTGTTTTCCGACGGCAGTTTTGTGTTCATACCCAAGGGTGTGCGCTGCCCGATGGAGCTGAGCACCTATTTCCGCATCAACGCGCGCGACACCGGCCAGTTTGAGCGCACCTTGATCATCGCCGAGGAAGGTGCCAGCGTCAGCTATCTGGAAGGCTGCACCGCGCCGATGCGTGACGAGAACCAGCTGCATGCCGCGGTGGTGGAGCTGATAGCGCTGGATCGCGCCAACATCAAATATTCAACGGTGCAGAACTGGTATCCGGGCGACGAAAACGGCGTCGGCGGTATCTACAACTTTGTCACCAAGCGTGGCGAATGTCGCGGAGCGCACAGCAAGATCAGCTGGACGCAGGTCGAGACCGGGTCGGCGATCACCTGGAAGTACCCGAGCTGCGTGCTGCGTGGCGATCACTCCAGCGGTGAATTCTATTCGGTCGCGCTGACCCATCATCGCCAGCAGGCCGATACCGGCACCAAGATGATCCACATCGGCAAGAACACCAAGTCCAAGATCATCAGCAAGGGCATCAGCGCCGGTCGCGGTCAGAACACTTATCGCGGCCTGGTGCGCGTCGAGAAAACCGCTGAGGGCGCGCGTAACTTCACCCAATGTGACTCGCTACTGATTGGCAAGCGCTGCGGCGCGCATACCTTCCCGTATATTGAAGTGCGCCACCCGAGCGCGATTGTCGAGCACGAAGCCACCACCTCGAAGATCTCCGACGACCAGATGTTCTATTGCCTCAGTCGTGGCATCAGCGAGGAGGACGCGGTGTCGCTCATCGTGGATGGTTTTTGCAAACAGGTATTTCGCGAACTGCCGATGGAATTTGCGGTAGAGGCGCGCAAGTTGCTTGAGGTAAGTCTTGAAGGCGCAATAGGTTAATCATTTATTGGAACGAACCGATGTCGCCGTACGAATCCGCAAGGATAGACCTTCTTACTCGTGTTTCTGGATTGGATTTCGACCCCTCGTATCGGCGCAGGATCGACACCACCCTGGATGGTGTTCCAATCACCTTGATATGTCGTGAAGACTTGCGGCGTAACAAGATGGCAACCGGCCGGCTTCGTGACTTGGCGGATGTTGAAGCTCTGGGATATCCGCTCGAAATACAACATGCAAAAGGCAGCTGACCATGCTCCAGATCAATAATCTCCACGTTCGCGTCGCCGGCAAGGAAATCCTCAAGGGTCTGTCGCTGGACGTGAAACCTGGTGAGGTGCACGCCATCATGGGTCCAAATGGCTCCGGAAAATCCACGCTGGGCTATGCGCTTGCCGGTCGCGAAGGTTACGAAGTCACGCAAGGCACAGTGCAATTTCGCGGCAAGGATTTGCTGGCGTTGGAGCCGGAGCAGCGCGCGGGCGAGGGTGTGTTCCTGGCCTTTCAGTACCCGGTCGAAATTCCGGGCGTCAACAATACCTATTTCCTTCGCGCTGCTTACAACGCGCAACGCAAGTATCGTGGTGAGCCCGAGCTGGACTCGATGGCGTTTCTCAAGCGTGTGCGCGAAAAGCTCAAGGTGCTGCATTTGAAGGATGAGCTGCTGAACCGCGCCGTCAACGAGGGTTTTTCCGGTGGTGAGAAGAAGCGCAATGAGATTTTCCAGATGGCGCTGCTCGAACCCTCGCTCGGCATTCTTGATGAAACCGATTCGGGCCTCGATATCGATGCACTGAAGATGGTGGCCGATGGTGTCAATGCGCTGCGTTCACCCGAACGCAGTTTCATCGTGATCACGCATTACCAGCGCCTGCTCGACTACATCGTGCCCGATTACGTGCACGTGTTGTCGGATGGCCGCATTGTCAAGAGTGGCGACAAGAGCCTGGCCCTGCGCCTGGAAGACGAGGGCTATGCCTGGATCGCCGAGCGCAAGCGCGAAGAGGCGGCGGCGTTCGCGTCATGAGCGAAGTGTCATCTGTGTTACTCGAGTCTCTGTTGCGACCGAAGCTGAGCGAGGACGCGCTGATCGCATCGCGCCGTCGCGGCCACGCGCAATTGCAGCAGCTCGGAATACCCGCTGCCCGTGACGAGGCCTGGCGCTACACCTCGCTGCGCACCTTGTCCAGCAAGGCATTCGTGCTGCGCGATGAGGACGCCGCGACACGCGTGCTGCCCGACGCTATTCAGGCGCGCATTGCAGCTGCGACGCTGCGGCTGGTTTTCGTCAATGGCGAGCTGCGGCTCAATCTATCCTCGCTCGGCGTCCTGCCTACGGGTCTCAGCATCGAGCCTTCCATTCCGCCAACGCATGATGCGGGCCCACTCTCGACGATGGATGCCTTCGTGGCCGCCAACGTCGCGTTGGCGCTTTCAGGGGCCAGCATCAAAGTGGCGGCTGATGCCCAGATCGCCACACCACTTCACCTGTTTTTTGTTTCACTGCCCAGTGCTGCGCCTGTGGCGTTCCACGCGCGCGTCCGCATCGGCCTTGAGCACGCGGCACAGTGCGTATTGATCGAGGAGCATTACGCTGCTGGCGATGCGGCACATCTGAGCAATCGAGTGCTCGATATCGAGCTGGATTCAGCGGCGCGACTGACCCATACGCGGCTCAGTAACGCCAGCGCAACGATGAACAGCATTCACAGCAGTCATTATCGGTTGGGTTGCGCTGCCGCGGTGGAAACGTTCGAGTTGACTTCGGGCCAGGCGTTGAACCGCCACCAAGTGGAGGTCGCACTGATCGGAGATGGCGCGCGTTTCGTTTCCGGTGGGGTGCAAGCGCTGAGCGGACGCGCCCATTCCGATGTGCAGATCAACGTGCATCATCGTGCCCTGGATACATCCTGCGATCTGATCTGGCGTGGCGTTGCCGATCAACGTGCGCGCCTGGGATTGACCGGCAACCTCAATGTCGATGTGGGTGCCGATGGTTCCGACGCCAAGCTCAGCAGCAAGAATCTGTTGCTATCCGCGCATGCCGAGATCAATACCCGGCCGGTACTTGTGATCCATGCCGACGCGGTCAAGGCCTCGCACGGTGCCACGGTCGGCAGGCTCGACGAGAGCGCCTTGTTCTACTTGGGTTCGCGCGGCATTCCGCGGGCGCGGGCGCGCGTGATGTTGACGCATGCGTTTGCGATCGAGGCGCTGCAGGCACTGGGTGACGCAACGCTGCGTGGGCACATGTCCGCGGCGCTGCGCGCGACGATGGCCGCCCTTGTCGCTGATGAAACCGATGAACGCTGAGCGCGCCGCTGCTGTTCCGCTTGATATCACCGCTTTGCGCGCCGAGTTTCCGCAACTCCAGCGTAAGGTGCATGGCAAACCCTTGATCTATTTCGACAATGCCAACACTGCGCAGAAACCGCAGTGTGTGATCGATGCGGTGTCGCGCTACTACAGTGAGTTCAATGCCAACGTCGCGCGCGCTGTGCATACGCTGGGCAGCGAGGCGACGCAGCACTATGAGGCGACGCGCGACAAGTTGCAGCACTTCATCAATGCGGCACATCGCGAGGAGATTATTTTCACCAGCGGCACCACGGCTGCCGTCAACCTGGTCGCCTACGCCTGGGCGCTGCCCAAGTTGCAGGCCGGGGATGTGATCCTGGTGTCGATGATGGAGCACCACGCCAATATCGTGCCCTGGCAGATCGTTGCCGAGCGCGCCGGGGCGACCGTTTTACCGGCACCGATCACCATGGCAGGCGAGATCGATATCGAAGGCACGCTCGCGATGATGAACGAGCGCGTCAAGCTGTTTGGTATCACCCATGTGTCCAATGTACTGGGCACCATCAACCCGTTGCGCACGCTGATCGACGCGGCGCATGCGCGCGGTATTCCGGTGTTGGTGGATGGCTCGCAGGCGGTGCCGCATCTGCCGATCGACGTACAGGCGCTGGATTGCGATTTTTACGTGTTCACCGGCCACAAACTTTTCGGACCGACGGGTACCGGGGCACTTTGGGCGCGTCGCGACATTCTGCAGCGGATGCCGCCGTTTCTCGGCGGCGGCGAGATGATCGAGCGCGTTGGTTTCGATCGCACCACGTATGCACTGCCGCCGGGCCGATTCGAAGCGGGTACCCCCAACATCGCCGGTTTCGTCGGCTTGGGCGCTGCGATCGATTGGATCGAACGCATCGGCATCGACCGGATTGCCGCGCGCGAGGCCGAACTCGGCGCTTACGCACTGGGGCGCTTGCAGGCCATTGAAGGTCTGCGCCTGATTGGCGACGCCGTTCAGCGCGCTCCGGTATTTTCATTCCTGATCAAAGGTGCACACGCGCACGATCTGGCCACCTTACTCGATTTTGAGGGTATCGCGGTGCGCTCCGGTCAACACTGCGCGCATCCACTGCTGCAGTTTTTCGGGGTGCCGGCGACAGCGCGAGTCTCGCTGGCGTTCTACAACACCATGGAAGAAATAGACGCGTTTGTTGCGGCGGTTGCCAAGGTCCGAAAAGTGTTGACCTAGGGATGGTCAGAACAAGTCACCACTTCGTCTTCGCCGTAGCGCTTATGGTTTGTCACAGCCCTGCGGTTATTCGCCCCCTGACTCAAGGGAGCGATCCAGGCTCCGAACCTGCTCAGAGGCTCCTGGAAGCGTGAACGCACCCTCCCACCTATAATGCGCAGATGCCTGTATCAGCCCTCTACTCCGAAACCGTGCTTGCGCACAATCGTGCGCCGCGCAACTTTGGTCCGTTGCGCTCGGCCACGCATCGCGGCGAGGGCCACAATGCCAGTTGCGGAGATCACGTCGCGATACAGGTTGAGCTATCCGCAGCGGGACACGTGCTGGCCTGTCACTTCGAGGGCGAGAGCTGCGCGATCTGTACTGCCAGCGCGTCGATACTGGCTGATGCGGCGGTGGGACGAGATGCAGAGGCCATGGCGAGGTTGCGTGCTGCGCTGCTCGCGCTGATGGAAGGGCGCGCGGTCGGGGTCGTGCTGCCCGCAGAACTTTCCGTGTTCGCCGAACTCCATAAGCACCCGGCACGCAGGCCCTGCGCGCTGTTGCCATTCGATGCCTTGCACAACGCGATGCACCGTCCCCTTCCTCCGAGGAAACCTGAATCCATGGAATTTCGCGCGGCCAAGGAAGATGATATTCCAGCAATCGTGGCGCTGGTCGAGTCCGCATATCGCGGTGACGTCAGCAAGCAAGGCTGGACCACCGAGGCGGACATGCTCGATGGTCAGCGAACCGATGCGGTATCAGTAGCGTCCCTGATTCTTGCGCCAAGCAGCCGCGTGCTGTTGGCGACCCGGGACGCCGTGGTGCTGGGTTGTGCGCATGTAGAAGGCCACGACGGCGTCGGTTACTTCGGCATGTTTGCGGTCAGTCCACTGACGCAGGGCAGCGGTCTCGGCGCCGCTTTGCTGGCAGAGGCAGAGCGCGTGGCGCGGAGCGAGTACGCCTGCGCAATCATGACGATGACGGTCATCTCGATTCGCACCGAGTTGATCGCATTCTATTTGCGGCGCGGCTATAGGAACACCGGACAAAGCAAGCCGTTTCCGTATGGGGACGAGCGATTTGGAATTCCCAAACGCGGCGATCTGGAGTTCGCCGTGTTTGCCAAGCCGCTGGTTTAGGAGACTCACGTGCCCAATTGGACTCGTATCTGCACTTCTGGCCAACTGCTTCCCGGCGAACGTTGTGTCGCCGAGGTGGACGGCGTGATGGTGTCGTTTTTCAATGTCGATGGTGAGGTCTACGCCATCGAAGACGTTTGCACGCACGACGGCGGTGAGCTCAACGGCGGTCCGTTCAACGGCTTCATCGTCGAATGCCCACGCCACGGGGCGCAGTTCGATGTGCGCAGCGGCGAAGCGCTTTGCGGCCCGGCGTACTCTCCCGTATCCAGGTTTCCGGTGCGTGTGGACAGCGGTGTCATCTGGTCGCGGGACGACCGCTGGGACTGATTCTGCGATTCCGCTCAGCTTTTTCCGTCATAAAGCATTGCCCTCGCGCCCAGCAGGCGAGACACTGCACTCCTGAAGCGACCAGAATCAGGGATCCCAATGAGCAGATTTGCCTTCTTCAAGCGCATGTTTGGCGGCAGCGAAGCCGAGCAGGAGCGTCGCGACAAGCCTCGACCGCGATCGCGCGAAGGCACCCGGGTTCTGGTTATTGACGATTCGCTGACCATTCTCGCCGTCATGCGCAAAATGCTGACGCAGAATAATTTCATTGCGCTTGAAGCACCCGATGCCGAAAAAGGGATCGAGACCGCGCGCGCCGAGAAGCCCGATCTGATCTTTCTCGACATCGTGTTGCCAGGCATGAATGGATTTGCAGCGTTGCGCATCCTGCGCCGTGACCCAATCACCAAGGGCATTCCGATCATCATGATGAGCGGCAACGCCGAAGCCACAGAGCAATTCTATGCACAGAAAATTGGCGCCGACGATTTCATGAAGAAACCGTTCTCGCGACCGGAGCTATTTGTCCGAATCGAGCGCCTGTTCGGTGAGGATCATGTCTTGCGTCGTCGCGGTGTGTCGGGCGTTGTGGCTGGCGAGTAGGGTGCGAGCAGCTGCAGAAGCCGGGGCAAACAGTGCGTTGTGCGAGCGGCTGTCTTGTGCGAGCGGCTCTCTGGTGGGAGCGACGTAAGCCGCGAAGCCTTTGCTCTGGTTCGAGAGCGAGCATTCGCGGCTCACGCCGCTCCCACAACATTGTCGCTCCCACAATAGTGTCGCTCCACCAAAGTGTCGCGCTCGCGAATCAGCGCCGTTGCTTCATCCACGCGCTGATTGCCGGTGGCACCTCGCGCTGAGCGCGACCACTGACGTAAATGCCAATGTGGCCACCCTTGAAGCTGAGCTCGGTGTAGTCGCGACTGCCGATGATGCCTTTCAGCGCACGTGACGCGTTGGGCGGCACCAAATGATCCTGCTCGGCAAAGATGTTGAGCACCGGCATGGTGATGCGTTTTGGATCGATCTTCTTGCCGCCGATGTGCAAGCCGCCCTTGAGCAGCTTGTTGCCTTGATAGAAATCCTTGATGAATTGGCGGAAGGCTTCGCCGGCCTGATCGGGCGAATCGAAGATCCATTTCTCCATACGCAGGAAGTTTTCGAGCTCGGCCGGATTGTCCAGAATGTCGGTCAGACCCACGTACTTTTGCTGCAGCAGCCGAAATGGCTTGAGTGTCAGATAACACCAGTTCATCAGCTCGGCCGGTACGTTGCCCAGGGTGTCGACGAAGGCATCGACATCCATCTCCTGAATCCAGTGCGACAGCATATTGTCCGGAGTCTGGAAATCCACCGGCGTGACCATCGTGATCAGGTTATGCACGGTTTCCGGGTACAGACTGGCGTAGCAGATGCTGAAGGCGCCGCCCTGACAAATGCCCAGCAGGTTGATCGCCGACACCGCGCAGCGTTTGCGCACCACACTCACGCAGCGGCGGATGTAGCCATTGATGTAGTCGTCCAGGCCCAGATAGCGATCGCTGGGATCCGGATAGCCCCAGTCGATCAGATACACGTCGTGGCCGGCGGCAAGCAGGCTCTTGACGATCGAGCGATCGTCCTGCAGATCAACCATGTACGGCCGGTTGACCAGGGCATAGACGATCAGCAGCGGTACTTTTTCAGTCACCTTGTGTTCTGAGGAAAAGCGATACAGCACCATCTTGTCTTCGCTGTATACCGCTTCCTTGGCGCTGACACCGTAGTGCACTTCGGGCAGCGCGCGCAGTGTCTGCGCGCCGCGGGCGAGCTTCTCGCCAAACTTGGCGAGTTCTTGGGCGACCTGGTCGGGTTGCAGTCGGATCGGTCCGAGCATGTTGGCGTTCCTCAGGCGAGACGGTTGAGTTGACGACGGGCAGAGCCGGATCTATTGGCGGACTTGCTGCTCTTGCTCGTGCGTGATGTGCCGGTTTTCACCGATTTGGCCGCTACCGGTTTCACTTTGATCGCGACCTTCATCGCAATTTTCTTCGCGACTTTCTTCTCAGGCTTCTTCGCAACTTTCGTCGCAGCGGTTTTCATCGGTGGCGCGACGATATTCCGTTTCTGTTTCGATGGCGCAGCTTTGCGCCTGGCGGCGGACGTCGGCGCAACCGTCGTGGCCGCTGACGCCGCGGTTGAATCTGCAGTCTCGAACCGGTCCTCGATCTCGCGCATGCGCCGTCGCATGTCCTGCATGCGCTGATGCACCGAGTTGAGCTCACTCCGTGTCGGCATGCCGAATTGGGCGGTCTGGCGTTCGACTTCGGCCTGCATCAACTGACGCATTCGCATCTGTCGGTTGACCAGATTGCCGTACGCGCTGCGGAACTCAGCGCTCAGCGCCACTTCGGCGTAAGCGTCTTCGGCGGCGTCGATCCACAGGTCATAGACCGCACGCAGCGACACCAACTGACGGCCCGGCTCCTCGCGTTCGGCAAGCTTGAGTTCAAGCTTCTCGTAGCTGAGCTTGCTGGCGCGCAACATCTGCGCGTTGTAGGCGGCCATCGCCTCCTGGTATTGCATGTGTGCCGTGCCCAACTGTTGTGCACGTTCCTGCTGCTCGCGGGTGTGGCCAAAAACCGGCATGGCCAGCATGCTCTTCATCTCACTCTTGAAGGCATCGGCGGGATTCGGCATGCCGGCCATGAACTGCTCCAGGCCGCGCGCACCATCACTGCTCAGTCCCTGAAACAGATGCAGAAACGGGTTGTCGCCCTCGAACATGGGGCCGGCCGATTGCTTGAACAGAGCCGACCAGTCGTCGACTTTTCCCGGAATGCCTCCGCGCGCTGCAATCTGCGCCGACAAGCCTTGCACCCATTCCAGGAATTGTTTGCTTCCGCCGAGGAAACGCTCGACGGCGGCGTTGTGCTGTCCGCCCTGCGAGTGACCAAACAGCTCGCCAAAACCTTTCAGCGGATCAGCCGCATTGAATCCGGCCGGCGGCGTGTACTGTTTCGCCCCCTCCAGCAACGAAGACCACCATTGCTGATGCAATGCCTGCCAATCCTGGATCGACTCGGGTGCCTTGGTTTTTGCGCTCATCTCGCTCTCCTGCGTAAGGCGGGCATGCTAGCGGAACTGGTATGACAGCTGCGATGTGGCGCGCACAGGGGACTGGTCGAACCCAAGTTCAATGAGCGCGCGGCAGCATCCTTGGCGCCTTGCGGCGAGCGGCGCTGGTCAGCCTGCGCGGTCTGCACCTTGCGCGATCAGACCAACGAAACGACGGAGTGCGGCGAGGTCGGTCTGAGCTCCAGATTTCCTTGATACGACAACACTTTGCCCAGCAGTGGCAAGGCAATTTCGACCGAGAAGTGGTACCGCCCCTGGACGATCTCTTTGTAGGCAACGGTGCGCGGCACTGTCCAGCGCGGCAGCGGCAAGCCGAACACGAATGAGCGCGCCGGTTGCCAGTGCCAACCCCCGTCGACAATTTTCACCTGCAGAGCCAGTGTCACGAAGCCACTGCGTTCCAGCCAATGGCCAGCTGGAAACACACCCACCGGGGTGAAGAGCGAACGGAACTCGCTGCCGTTGTTGAACCGGCGATTCCAGTGCAGTCCCTGCGCGTCGTTATAGATCGTGACTTCAAGCGTGTTGCCGGGTTTCGGTGGCGGAACGCCAAGACGACGTGCCAACATTTTTCCGACTGCTCGCCCGATACCCGAGCCAAAGCCAACCTCGACCATGCCGTGTAGTGTGCCGCCATCACGATGCAGTGCCTGCAGCTGCGGATGCAGTTGTTCGAAGGCGCTTCCGAACCAATTCTGCGCCGAGTGTGATTGCACGATTGAGAGCAAGCTGGCGCCCTGAAGTGACCAACGTGACCGCAGAAAACCCGGAACCGACCTGTGCATCCCTGGCGTCGCGAGCGGAGTGCAACGCACGCACGCGTCCGTTGTGGCCAATCAGCGGAATCGATTCTTCATGCTTTTGTTTAGCTCGGCGAGCGCCTGCTGCGAATTGCGGCCATCTTCTTTGGAAAAAACAATTTCAGTGCTGCACTTTGGGCAGCGCTTCTTCTTGCCGGGCACCATTTCCTTCACCTTGACCTTGATGACGTTTGCACAGTTGGAACAGGTGATGCTGGTTTCGAGATCCATAGGGAATTTCCATCAGGGAACATTTGAATGAGTTCGGAGCCGCGACCACCGCCTGAGTGAGGGGGCGAAAAACCGCAGGTTGACCCGTTGCTGTGTTGAAAACGACCAGCTCCGCCGTTGAAAGCGGGGGTGGGGCGAGCAATAAGCTGTGTGGCGAAGACGAAGTGGTGACTCATTCGGACCAT
>JANMSL010000678.1:0-3212 GCA_031389245.1 Lysobacterales bacterium
CGGTGAGCGTCAAGGTCAGCCGTACTTCCGAAGTTCAGCGAAGAGCCAAGGATCGCACTGCTGTTCGGACTGGTCGCCAATTGATTGAAACTGACCACATTGCTGGCCCAGCCCAGGCGCGAGGGTTCCAGCGGTGGTGGCACACCGACGATGCAGCCGTAGTAATTGAACGGTGGAATGCACTCGATCGGCAAGCCCTCGCGCGACCAGGCGTTTATCGCAAAATCGATCGGGGCGCTGGCCTCAGCGTCGCCGGTGGCGGTAGCAAATGCGCGCGTAAATGGCGCAATCGCCGGCCCGCTGCCGACATCGGTATAGAAGTGTTTGGTCGGAAACGTCACCACCCATTCCGATGCGCCGCCAACGCTGGCGCTGGTGACGAATTCGTTGTGGATTTGAGCGGCCATCAACACCGCGGACACTGCGTCAACCGCCCGCTCGAACGGGTACTGCATCGCCACCGGCACACCATCGACAATCAGATTCGCCCAGACCACCTCGCTGAACCCTCCTGAGTTGGCATTGGCAAGCGTGGGCAGGCCTTGGCCCGGAGCAACGTTGAGAATTGAACCGCTGAAGTCTTCCAGCGCGTCAGCCGCGACCGCCTGCATCGTTCCACCCAACGCATCGACGTAATGGGCGCTGCCATACAGCCCTCCTCGCGGCGGGTCCATATCTGCGAAAACGTTCTCGGCCCAATATCCACCAGTCGCCCAGGCCAACTCCAGCTGACCGCAGTCGGCCGGAATGCCGTTGGCGCCGTGTGTCAGCGCCGAGAGGCTGGCGCGCGCGGCATTGGTCACCTCACCCATTTCGATCAGCTCGAAATGCCCTTCGCGGGTATGGGCGACGTCGTCTGGACCGGCATCATTGTTGACACCGGAGTAGGCCGCATTCGAGAACGGTGCGTAGCGATTGCCGTTGGACAGCGTGGGCAAACTGCTGCTGGTCTTCAGCGCCGGCACCGTGCAGCTGTTGTCGAGTGTCAGCAGATTGGCCGGGCCACCCTGTGCGAGGCTGAAGACGGAACCTGTCCAGACGTCGTACGGCGCGAGGTAGACAGTCAGCTCCATGGCAACGCGCGAGTTGCGACCTTCGCGAAACAACAGTCGAGTCGCCTTGCCGCGATCGGTGCTGTTGACAATCGAGATCAGCGTCTGGTTTTCGCTATTGACCGTGTAATACGGGAACAGCAACACCTGGCCGCCGCCGTTACTGGAAAGAGACACAGCTTGCGCCGGAGACGTGCTGCCGATCAGGGCGACAATCGCCGAAGCGAGGATATGCGGTTTCATGGAATAAGTTCTCTTCAGGGGATAGGTGCTCTTCAGCCGGCCCAAGTACTTTTCATCCAACATGCACTCGCAACATGTACTCGGAAAGGAATCAAAATTGCGCTCACGGAACAATGGGCAGGCGACTCGTCGCGGTGCGATGGCGACACCGACTGGCGTGGTTGTTGAGAAGCACCTCGTCCTGACCCCAGCGTTTGGCGATGCTGGACTGCGTCTGATTGCCAGCGTTGACGGTTTAATAGGGCGAGATCAGCACCTCACCCAGGCCCGGGGCGGTGACCTGCATTGCTTTGGCCTCGCGGCAGTTTCAGCCAGCACCGGCGAAACCAGGAATTCTTTCTGCAAATGCATCTCAAGCTCCTTGGCGAGGGGGAATGACGCATCGAACTTGATATTCGCGCATCACAAGGCAAAAGTAAATACGAATGCATGTTATTTAGATCGTAAGTTGTAGTTTGCTCGCAGTTGTGGGCAAAGCCGGAGCAAAGAATGTGGATTCAGGACGCAGACAGCGTCTATCTCGCGGAGCCACCGCGAGATTGCGATCGGGCGGCCCAGGGCGCACTCCCTTCGAAGCAGCGCAGCGTAAATCCGGCTAGTGCGCCTGCTTCAGCTCGGTGCGCACGTCGAACAGCTCCGGGAAAAACGTCAGTTCCAGCGCTTTTTTCAGAAAACCCACGCCCGACGATCCGCCCGTACCGCGGCGGAATCCGATGACTCGCTCGACCGTTTTCATGTGTCTGAATCGCCACAGCTGGAACGAGACTTCCACATCCACCAGTTGCTCACACATGTGATAAGCATCCCAGTGCTCATCCGGCTGCTCGTAGATGCGCTGATAAACGGGAATCAGCAGCACGTTGCGCTCGTAGGGTGCGGTCCAGTCACGCTCGATGCAATCCCCTGGGACTGCATGCCCATGTCGCGCCAGATAGCGCAGAAACTCGTCATAGAGACTCGGGGCCTGAAGAATTTTCCGCAACAACTCTTGCGCCGGCGGATCATGGGCGAATACACGCAGCATGTCCGCATTCTTGTTGCCGAGCAAAAATTCAATCGAGCGGTATTGCACCGACTGAAACCCCGAAGCCGGTCCCAGCACGTGCCGGAACTGCAGATATTCGCTCGGCGTCAGCGTCTCCAGCACCGACCACTGTTCGAACAGCTGCTTCTGGATGTGCTTCACCCGTGACAATATCTTCAGGCACGGATCGAGTTCATCGTTGCGCAGATGCGCGAGCGCCGCACCCAGTTCGTGAATAATCAACTTCATCCACAACTCGGCCACTTGATGCTGGATGATGAACAGCATCTCGTCGTGGTGCTGCGGTTGGCTGAGTGGATGCTGCGACGAAAGCAACCGCTCCAGCCCAAGGTAACCGTCATAACTGGTGCGATCGCCCAGATCCAGCTCAATGCCGGCTTCGAGGTCGCGTTTGTTGGTTTCGTTGCTGGTCATTGGCGGGCGACGATCGAATAAAGGGGAATGCGGACGCGGCAGTGTCGCACGGGCTACACCTCTGGCCGCAAAGTCGTCGAGCCGCTGTCGCCCCTGCGCTGCAAGATTAAAACAATCCGGTCGCCCGCCTGCAACTTGCAGCCGGTATAGTGGCAGTTCTGCTTGATCGCAGCCCCCAAAGTGCTTACGGATCCTGCCATGTCCCAGTCCAATCGATTTCCCTTCCGAGCTGCGCGCTCGCTGTTTTGCGTCGCGGCGCTGATCAGTGCGTTCAACCTCAGCGCACAGGTCTCGCTGACCACTCTGGGCGCGGCGCAGACGCAGAACTTCGACACGCTGGCGACGGCCGGAACGACCAATCCATGGACTGATAATTCGGTCATCGTCGGTTGGTATGCCACCCAGACCGCGGGCACATTGATCAACTATCGCGCTGGCGACGGCAGTTGGGCGGTCGG
>JANMSL010000735.1:0-2632 GCA_031389245.1 Lysobacterales bacterium
GGCCGAGATCATCGCGACCGCCACGCTCGGATACTCCGCACGCAGCTCGACCAGGCCGATCAGGCCACGATTCCCCGGCATGTGCAGGTCGAGCAGAACCAGATCGATATCCAGATGCGCCGCGAGTACCGCGCGTGCCGCCGTCAACGTGTCGGCTTCCAGCACATCCGCCTCGGGCATGATCTCGCGTATCGCTTGCACCAGGGCGAGTCGAAACAGCGGATGGTCATCGGCGATCAGTAGGCGGGTCACGGATTGATCATCGTCAGGATGGGGGTAACGCCACGCGTCGCTGGCCGCCGTATGGAAAATTCAGCCAGCGGACAGTCGGCCCGCAGCGCCATCGATCAATAGCCAGCGGACGCATCACTGCACCGTCCAGCCACCATCCACAACAATGCATTGTCCGGTGATGTTACGCGCTGCCGGGGAGATCAGAAACGCAGTAATACCGGCCAATTCGTCGAAGCTGATGAACACGCCCTTGGGCATGGGTCTGAGCATGATGTCGCTGATCACCTGCGTTTCGGGAATGCCGTGCGTGCGCGCCTGATCGCTGATCTGTTTCTCGACCAACGGCGTGAGCACATAGGTTGGACACACTGTGTTGATGGTGATATCGGTATCCGCGGTTTCCAGCGCCATCACCTTGCCGAAGCCAATCAAGCCGTGCTTGGCAGCGACATAAGCGCTCTTGAATTTGCTCGCCACCAGCGAGTGGATCGAGCCGATGTTGACGATGCGTCCAAAACCGCGCGTGCGCATGCCGGGCAGTGCCGCCCGCGTCAGCCGCGCCGTACCGGTGAGCATCACCTGGATCAGCAGGTCCCATTTGGCCATCGGAAAATCTTCCAGCCTGGACACATGTTGCAGGCCGGCATTGTTGACCAGCACATCGACCGGCCGCGACAGTCGCGCCAGCACGCCATCGACGGACTCATCCGAGGTCACATCCAACGCGTGCGCCTCGGCCGAACCGCCGGCAGCAACGATCATTGCCGCAGTCTCAACTGCGGCGCTGTCGCTGAGATCGGTGACAATCAGATGATGTCGCTGTGCTGCCAGGGCTTGCGCAATGCCGCGACCAATGCCGCTGCCGGCACCGGTGATCAGAATCGAATGGGAGTTGGACATCGGGGCACCTGGTTGCGCAGACCAGTGAGTTTAGCAACCGCGCATGCTGGCCTGGCTAGTACCAAAGTCCGATGAGGGGCTGCAGCGCGCGTGTTAGCTTGAAAGACGCGACCGTGCTGCAAGCCTGAGCTGCCTTGGTGATGCTCATCGAGGGCGGGGAAGCGGTAGGGCAACACACAAAAGGGTTTCATGTTGCGGGGTCCAGCTGCATGAAAGTGAGCGCGGCCCCAACAGCTCCAGGTGATCCGATGCATCCACGCAACGCACTTTCTGCGATCCTGATGGCCCTTGCCCTGAGCGGCTGTGGCGGTGGAGAAAACGGATTGGTTTCCGACGAAGTGCCCGTAACTGCGCCGCGCGTCAGTGTGCACCGTGATGGCGACGATCTGCTCAGCGCCGGACTGGGCCTGGCCGGGCTACGCAATGTGCTGCCACCGCCTGTGTCGGATGCCCACGCCCCGACCGCGGCGGAGTTGCGTCGCCGTGCGATTCATACCAATTGGCGCGGAATTGCCGATCTGGTTGGCGAAAAAGGGTTGGGCGATCTGTCGTCGGCGCTGCCCGTTGTGCCGGGTCGTGAGTGGAGTGGCTTTGCGACCCTGCCTGGGCGCCATCATCCGCATCGCGTGCTGGTGCAAGTGCCCGATAACTTCAATGCGTCGCAGCGCTGTCTGATCGTCACAGCTTCATCTGGCTCGCGCGGTGTCTACGGCGCCATCGCGCTGGCTGGTGCCTGGGGCCTGCCCAGAGGCTGCGCTGTCGCCTATACCGACAAAGGCGCGGGCACCGGATTCTTTGATGTCGATGGGAGTGATGGCGATGGCAGTGATGGCGGTGAAGGCGTAGCGCTGGATGGAACGCGCAGCGCTGTTGGCGTGGTTGAATTTCGCCCGGCATGGCCCGAGGGCGCAGTCATCCTGCCGCATCGTATTGCACTCAAACACGCACATTCCGGCGACAATCCGGAGGCGGATTGGGGCCGCCATGTGCTGCAAGCCGCACAATTCGGATTGCAGGCGCTGAACGACGCGTTTCCGGCGCAGGCACCGTTCACCGATGACAACACGCGCATCATTGCGGTAGGGCTATCCAATGCCGGCGGCGCCGTGCTGCGTGCATCGGAGCTCGATGGCCAGGGCATGTTCGATGCCGTGGTTGCAGTGGCGCCCAACATTTCGGCGCCGTCACGCGGACGCGTACTCTTCGACTACGCCACCGAGGCAGCATTGTTCGCACCCTGCGCGATGCCGGCGATTGCCAATGCGGTGACCATGATGCCGCCAGCCGCGCGCGATGCCGTGGCGAAACTGCGCTGCGCCAGTCTGCAACAGGCGGGGTTGCTGAGTTCGGGTGATGCCACGGCGCAAGCCCAGGAAGCGCTGGAGCACCTGCTCGCGCAGGGTTGGAGTCGCCCAGCGCTCGCTTTGTATCAGCAAGGCGTGGTGTTCGACCTGTGGCGCGCGGTGGCGGTGACTTATGCGCACAGCTATGCGCGCGT
>JANMSL010000739.1:0-7928 GCA_031389245.1 Lysobacterales bacterium
TCAGTGTGTTGGTAATCGGTGCGCGCCAGGCTCGCACGCAGCTGGCTGACTCCTGCAAACGGATCGGATATCGATAGCTTCGATTCGTAGCGATCCTGTCGCATATCCAGAAATACCGACGGCTCGCCCGCAGCAGCATCACCTGGCTCGCCAGGATTGCCATAGGCATTTTCATAGCGTGAAACCGACGCGCCCAAAAATCCCCACGCTTGAATGAGCGAACCGCCAAGCGCGCCGGCCTTGGTATCAATGAAGGAATTGGCTTGCTCGCCATGGGGTGTCTCGTAATCCTTCTGGTTGCGATACACCGCATCGGCATGCAAGGCGAGTTGATCGCTGCCACCATCAATGCGCAACATATCGCTATTGCCCTCACTGACGCTGTCGAAGCGTGCTTCAGCACGCCCGGAAAGCGGCGACGCTGGTGCGTCCTCCGGGATGCGGCCATCGACGACATTGACCACGCCACCAATTGCGCCGGAGCCGTAGAGCAGTGTGGAAGGTCCCTTCAGCACTTCGATCTGATCGGCGAGAAAGGGCTCCATCGCCAGCGCGTGATCCTGGCTGACGGCAGAGACGTCCTGGCTGCCCAAACCGCCGGAAAGCACTGACACGCGTGCACCTTCAAGGCCACGGATGACGGGACGCCCAACGCCGGGCCCATAGTTGGAGCTTTGCACACCGGGTAAGCCGCTGATGGTTTCGCCCAGCGTTGCGGCAC
This sequence comes from Lysobacterales bacterium, assembly GCA_031389245.1. GTDB lineage: Bacteria > Pseudomonadota > Gammaproteobacteria > Xanthomonadales > Ahniellaceae > 0-14-3-00-62-12. The sequence goes on from JANMSL010000739.1 coordinate 722, forward strand.
GGGATTCGTCAAGTGCTTCGCCACTCAGCACCTCGACGGGTTCGGACAACTCTTCGGCAGTTCCTCGAAGGGGGCTCGCGGTTACCACGATTTGGTCAAGGCTGGCTGCTTCTTCGTGGCGACGATCACTGGCCCCACTTTCGGTAGCCGCGCCGGCGTGTGCGGCAAACACAGCGCTTGCCAGTGCCACAGCAATCGCCATGGCGAGCTTGCTGCGGGTGGAATAATTCTTCTTCATGAATAATCCTGTTTAGAGCAATAAAGGTCGGGAACCTCACTCACTCGGAACGGCTTGGCCGCGGCGCGCGAGGTCCTCAGGTTGGTCCGCCTTGCTGGTACACCCGAGCAAGATCCGACTGGCGACGCGCATAGTTGCCCGATGGGCGCCTGCGGACGCGACTGGGTATGTGGTGCGATGAGCAACGCCGCCAATCTCAGCTGATTCGGATTGGCGCGCAGTGGCGGCAGTGTGCGACACCGGTCACGGGCTGGCGTACTCGATTTACACCTTCCAAAGTCGCTCGCGATCGTTCGCGCGCCGTCGACCGACACAGCAGTCAACTAAAACAATCACGAGGAATTGTTTTTGCGCGAACCAAGGAGCCAAGGGCAGCTCAGAGGCGCTAGACCAGCGGCGGCCGGAACGGTGCGCTGGTTCGTTGTAGCGGCACCGCCGAAGCGGGTGACGGCGCGACCCTGATGCGATCAAAAGTGAACGCTGTCACAGGGATGCTTGCGGCGTTGTCGGCGTACGCACTACCGGAATCACCTTCGTGCAAAAGCCCATGTGCGCCACGCACGTTGTGCTGATCGAGTTGATGTTCGGCACTTTCCAGACTTCCGCGCCCCGGCTCATGGCTGTAGGTCCGAAGCAAATGCCCGAGCGCGTGGATTTCACAAAAGGGGGCCAGCATCGGCTTGATCACTACGCCCATCATCAAGAGCATCAGCATGCTGACGCGCAGGAAAGAAACAAGTGATGAGGCTGACACAGGCATTTTTTGAGCATAGGCGATCCCGATGTCCGAGCACAACTGCCGGATGGCATGCACATTGTTGAGCAACGCTGCGCACGACAGGGCGTATTACGACGGCTGCTGCCGTTCGCTCACCTCCCGCGCCGCAAGCCATGACAACTGCCTGGCTTGGCGCTGGCTACGGCCGAGATGATCAATGCCGGGAACGACACGGTCACCAACGACCACTAATCGCCAGCGGCAAAAAAAACCGCCTGCAGTGCACGCGCTTTCGGTATCTTCGGCGCATGCCCTACTTTTTCAGTCTCCGCTCCGAACGGCGAGCAGCCTTTCGTCCATGACCGACTTACCGCACGCTTCCCGGGTGCCACACACCGCCGCTGCAGTGGTAATTGGCGCGGGCCCCGCTGGGCTGATGGCGGCAGAATCGATCGCCGCGACTGGCTGCGCGGTCGACATTTACGACGCCATGCCCTCGGTCGCACGCAAGTTGCTGATCGCCGGTGTCGGCGGACTCAATCTCACCCACTCGGAGCCTTTTGAGGCTTTCGTTGCACGCTATCGCGAGCGCGCACCGCACGTGCGTTCATGGCTTGAACAGTTCGATGCCGCGGGGATTCGCGACTGGGCAAAAACGCTTGGCGTCGATACGTTCGTCGGCAGTTCCGGTCGGGTGTTTCCCACCGACATGAAAGCAGCACCGTTGCTGCGTGCCTGGCTGCGTCGGCTCAGGCGCATGGACGTCCAGATTCACCTGCGCCACCGTTGGCACGGGTTCGCCGACGACGGCGCCTTGGAATTTCAAGCCGGAGAGTCACCCTTTCAGCGTCCGTTTTCGGCCGCTGTACTGGCACTTGGCGGCGGTAGCTGGTCACGACTGGGTGCAGATGGACGCTGGGTCGATATCCTTGCGCATCTCGGCATCGCGATAGCGCCATTGCAGCCGTCCAACTGTGGGTTCGATGTCGACTGGAGCGATTATTTTCGAGAGCGCTTCGCTGGCGAGCCGGTAAAGGCAGTGCGCGCAAGTATCGCGCCGTTGCCCGCCTATGCTGGCCAGCAAGGCGAGTTTGTGATCAGCGCGCACGGCATCGAGGGCAGCTTGATTTATGCGCTTTCCGCAGAGTTGCGTCAGCGTTTGCATGTGGATGGCAAGGTGACCTTGAATCTGGATCTCGCGCCTGGGCGTGATCTGCATCGGCTGCAGTTGGAGCTTTCAATACCGCGCGGGCGTCGCACACTCAGCGAGCATCTACGGCGTCACGCAGGGATCGACGGCGTCAAAGCCAATCTGCTCTACGAGCTCAGCGTTCGCGAGCACCTGCAGAATCCGGTGTTGCTGGCTGGGCTGATCAAATGCCTTCCCATCCAACTGCAACGCACGCGTCCGCTCGACGAGGCGATCAGCAGCTCGGGCGGTGTGCGGCTTGAGGCGTTGAATCCACAGCTTATGCTGAATCAACGTCCCGGTGTGTTCTGTGCTGGTGAAATGCTGGACTGGGACGCCCCTACTGGCGGCTACCTGCTCACCGCCTGCCTTGCCTCCGGGCGAGTCGCCGGAACAGCCGCCGCGAGTTGGCTGGGTACTACCAGCGTGATCCAGGGTAGTTTCGAAAATCGTACGTGCATGGCACACTCTAGTCCCACCACTAAGGAGGCGTTATGAGCAAGGGTATGGACCGCAAGAAGGAAGGAAAAAAGGCGCCCGCCAAGAATCTGAAGGAAAAACGCGCTGAGAAGCAATCGAAGAAGACCAAGTAGTCCGCTAAGCAATTCGCAAGGAGTTCGATGCGGCTGACAGGTGTCCATTGCCGGCGCCGGTCAGCCGCGTCAGCGAGGTTCCAGCAACATCAATGCAGCCACACTGATTGCCCGATCAAGGAGTTCGACATGCCCGACTCCGAACGCCGCAAAGCCGCCAGCGAAAAACTCGCGCGGTTAAAGCGCGAGCTCAACGACAGCCAGGTGAATACGCTCAACAGTTTGGAGCAATTTGGCTGGGAGCTGAAGTTCATCCGCCATAAACTGTTTCAGGATCCCATTGCTGTTGTCTTCGATGGCAACCGCGAGAAATTCGCTGTGCTCGACACCGACGGAAAGTTGAACGAAAACCCCGGCTTCGACATTCGTCACTAGTGCATTCAATCCGGACCGGAGCAAGGAGTGAGCGCACCGCCGCAAGTGCGGCGCAGCCATTTCAGTGTTCAGTCGGGTCACAAGTGGTGGGCGACGCGCGTGCGTCACTGCGAGTTGCGTGCGCGCTTGGCACGCCGGCGCGCTCTGCAGTCTCGATCCAAACCGGCTGTTGTGTGAATGGACAGCGTCGAGACCGAACTTCTCGTTGCCGGGGCAGTCACAATTCAGACGTGGCGTAACCGAACTGCCGTTCAACCGACCTGCACTCCCAGCAACGAGAGGCGATGATGAGCGTCCCGATTCCTGTTTGGATCAAGGCAACTGCTGGCGTGCTCGCACTGGGTGCAGTGGGCGGTGGCGCCTATTACTTTGGGCAGTCGAAAACGGCATCAGTCTCGACTGCGGCAACCTCTCCAATCAATGCGGCAGTCGAACCCGAACCCACCTTCCAGTATCCGGTTGCGCCTGTTGCCACGCAATCGACAGCGGTCGATTCGGCACCGTTGCCTGATCTGCAGGACAGCGATGCGTCCGCCATCGCAGAACTGATCACGCTATTCAGCGACGCTACGGTCGCGACTTTGCTCAAGCCCGAGTTTTTGATTCCGCGCATGGTCGCCACCATCGACAATCTTCCGCGTCAACGGCTCAACTCGCACGCGCTGCCGATCAAGCGCGTGCCCGGCGATTTCATCATTGCTGCGAGTGGCGATGAGGTGTTGATCGCCGACGCAAATAGTGCGCGTTACGACCTATACGTGAATGCCTTCGTCGTAGCCGACAACGCGCAGATGCTCGCGCTCTACCGTCGCTGGTATCCGCTGTTTCAACAGGCATATCGCGAGCTGGGTGACCCAAACGCGTATTTCAACGATCGTCTGGTCGAGGTGATCGATCACCTGCTGGTCGCTCCGAGTGCCACGCCACCAGTCGCTGTGCTCAAGCCACGCTCGATGTGGGAGTACGCCGATCCCAACCTGCAGTCCGCGTCAATCGGACATCGACTGATGCTGCGCCTCGGCCCGGCTCATGCAGCACAAATTAAAGCCAAGCTGGTTGAGCTGCGTGCTGGTGTTACCGAACTCGACACTATGCCTGAATAGATCGGGTCCGAAGGAATGATGAACGGTTCATCCGAACTGTAGTGACCAGTGCAGTTGGCTTTCAACTCTGTTGGTGACCGTTCCACGCGAAGCACGCGCCGTGTATCTGCGCGGCATCGCTCGCGATCGATCGAGCCAATGCCGCATCGGTGGAAGCGAAGATCACGGGGCCTCGAACCCCTCTCTGAACAAATTGGCACTGATGGTGACGGCAAACGATCCGACGATCGAGCCATTGTTGCCTGCCAGGTCGTTTTGGCTAGCGCCCAGCTGATACGTGCCAGGACCGAGGAACGATAAGCAGTCCCAGGTTGGCGCAGTGCTGGTGGTGCCGGTGCATACTGGGATGATGTTGAGAAATACCCGGATGGTGACGCCGTTCTCCTCAGCACCGATGCCAGTGATTGCTCGCGATGGTGCGTCCGCGATCAGCGGGCCGGTAATCTTGGGCGAGGCTGGCGCGGTGCGGTCGAAGTTCACCGATAGCGTGGGCGACGCTACCGACGTACCGTTCGTGTTGGATGCCGTGGCGGAAATAAAACGCACGCCCTCGACGGGTGGACTGGCCAGTGTGATGCTGTAGGCGCCTGTGGCGCAGACCGCTGTTGGCGCCGCTGCAATCGCATCAATGAGGACCGTTATGTTTGCGCCATCCTGTGGGCAAGTGCCGACAAACATGGGGGCCGTTGCCTTGGTCAAATTGTCTGTATTTGATACGCCTGAGTCGCTGGCAGCATCCAGGTCGGGCGTACCGGGTGCAGCGAGAACGATGGGCACAAACTCATAGGCTCCCTTATCGCAAATTGCTGCAAGGTCGCCATTGCCATCAACGGCACGTGCAAAACCCATGCCGCGTTGATCGAACGCGATCGTAGCGCCCAGATAATCGACGCATCCCGCTGGGTTGCCAGCATCGATCACCGGGCTGCTGCCAAGCACAGCATGGGTAAGCGAGGTTCCGCCATTGTTGGCAAGCGCCGTCTCAATTTGCGCGTCGGTACCGGTCACATCGCCAGCACCCACCAGAAACGCGCAGGTGCCCATGGTTTCAACGTGATTGAAACTCGATGAAATGGTACCGGCCGAGCGCGAACAGTCGTGACTCGGCACACTGGTGTTATCAACGTTGTTGGCGATGATGGAGTTGATAATTTCGGATGCAATGTTTGAGCTCTCTAAACGGATACCTCCACCGCTACCGGAATTGTTGAGATCAGAATCCGACGTGTTGTTCGCAATGGTCGAACTTGACAGCGCAATCGAACCGAGCCCGGTGTGGATGACGCCGCCGCCATTCAAGCGCGCGCTATTGCCGCTGATGGTTGAATTGACGATGCGCAGTCGCATGCTGGATTGCACGCCACCGCCGCCCGCAGTGGTTGTGGAAAGCGATTGATTCAGCGAGACCGAGGCGTTGCGAATCTCGAAGGTACTGTCCTGACCGCCGTTGAGCGAGGCCCCGCCGCCGTCGCTGCCAGCAGCGTTGCCGGCGACAATCGAATTCCACAGGGTGCCGCGGCCCGACGAACTTAGACCACCGCCGTTGAACATGGCAACGTTGTTGGTGATTGCAACGTTGTCGACGCCGAGAAAGTCATTCGGCGCCGCAAGCAGAAGGCCACCACCGTCGCTCGCAGTAGTGCCATTGGTCAGAGTAACGCCTGAAAGAATAAAGGTGACGCGATTGCTCGCTGTTGCAGCGTCCACTTCCAGGATGCGGTCAAGATCACCAGCGTCGATGACCGTTAGCGCCGGCCCGGCGCCATAGACGCCCATACCCGCACGCACATCCAGATCCCCAGTAGCATTATTGTCCTCCCCCCATCCGGCCAACGTCAGTAGATAGTTGCCCGCAGGCACAATAACCGCGCCGGGCGAAACATTGCTCGTACCGATAGCCTCGCGCAGCGAGCAATCGGCATCGCAGACGCCGTCATTGGTGTCGACAGTCTTGTTGACCAGGTATTGCGGTGACGCACTGGCCGCAAAATTCAGCGTGGCCGCAGACGACCCAGACGTGAACCTCGTCACCTGGATCGAATACGCCGTGCTCGGAGCCAGCCGTAGGCCGTTCAACCGCGACTGCAACTCCACGGCTATGCCGTCATCATTGCAGCCGCCCGCGACCAGCGAAAAGTTGGCCGGCGCACCGGAGTACACCGACACGATCGAGTCATAGTTGGAGGTCGCAGTGGATAGCGAGATGAACTCGACGCTGGCCCCGGTTGTGTAGCTGTACCAAACGCTGTTTCCGGCCTGCGTTGTTGGTCCGCCGACGCGGCAAATCTGTTGCGGGTCGCTCGCCTCGCTGGTCGCCGTCCCGATCAAAGTCTCGTTGTCGCTGAAGGGAAACGCAGCGATGACTTCACGATTGGCCCAGTCATTGTTGGCTGGTTGCGCCCGCACGTGCGGCGCGAAGCCGGCAATACAAAGCAAAGTCCAAAGGGTCAAGAAACGGTTTCCGCGACTGCACAACATGGCGTGGCTCCTGAACGCCCATCGTGCCAGGGCTGGCGGAATAGTAGCCAGTAAGTCCGAAGCATGAGTCTCGGCCGATGAGGTTATGTATCAAGATCCACCTATGGGCTGTGCTGTAGACCAGGTGGCAATGCCCTTGCTGGGCCGCAGTGCCGCATTTTCATCGCAATGCACTCCGGGTAACACATTGCACGGCCCGAGCAGCAAATCCGCATCGATAAGCTTGCTTAAGCGTCCTGCTCTCTGTAGAGAAAAGGCCCGGGCGCAGACCAGCAAGCGCAACCACCCGCGCAAAGCAACGACCGCAGCGGCAAAAGAATTTTCTCTGTTTGTCACGAGCTGATCAGTTTGGAAAACCAGACGCAACATTCTCGACACCGGGCGCAATATATTTTCGACGCGATCAAGCGTGCTCTCAGTTGGGGTTGCTCTGAACAAGTCACCACATTGTCTTCGCCACACTGCTTAGTGCTTGCCCAACTCCAAAAAAAATCTACGGTTTTTCGCCCCCTG
>JANMSL010000771.1:0-6581 GCA_031389245.1 Lysobacterales bacterium
CGCGAACGATGTCGCTGCAGGAAAGCGCCGGCTGTGGCCGCCTTCTACTGGCCCACACGGATAAGTGGTTCTGTTGTGGTATCTATTCTTGAGAGGAGAACAACGGATCAGCCGCGCCGACCCACGGACACGCGCCAGTGCGGAAAACGATCAGCCCGCAGACTCAAGTGGCGTATCCACCCCACTCGCAGCCCGCTGCAATCGATCGGCAATCGCACGCCACGCATCAGTGTCCGGAGTGCGCTCGACGAGTATGCGATCGGCGCCCTCGCCGTCCAACGTGCGCAGCGCGGCATAGAGGTGCCGGGCGTAGTCTTGTGGATTTTCCGATAGCGCCAATCCCTCGGTGGACGCGGGCAGATGACCGATGCTGAGGACGAGCGCCGTTTCGCCTTGCGAGTGACATTGTCGCCAGCGCAGGGTGAGACGAGAACGTGGGATGTTTTCCGTGGGTGTACGTGGGGCGTAGTGCGAGGCGAGGGCACCGGATACGCGCGGGCTGTCACTGTGCTGGCCCTGTTCGATGTTTCCGATCACCGCGGCGATGGCGTCGCGGCTGATCTGGCCGGGACGCAGGATGCGCGGTTTGATTCCGGTGAGATCGATGATGGTGGACTCGATCCCGATACTGCACGGCCCGCCATCGAGTACCAAGGGCACGGTGCTGCCGAATTCGTCGCGCACGTGTTGTGCAGTCGTGGGACTGACATGACCAAAGCGATTGGCGGATGGCGCAGCCAGTCCGCCGCCGAATGCGTTCAGTACACCGAGCGCTACCGGGTGATTGGGGATGCGCAGACCGACGCTGTCCTGGCCGCCGGTGACCAGGTCGCTGACCTGCGCCGCCTTTTTCAGGATCAAGGTCATCGGTCCCGGCCAAAAAGCTGCGGCCAACTTCAATGCCGTGGCAGGAACATCCGCTGCCCAGTCCGCGACCTGCGCGACCGCGCCGAGGTGCACGATCAATGGATGATCAGCCGGGCGGCCCTTGATGGCGAAGATACGGCGGATGGCATCGGTGTTTGCAGCGTCGCCGGCGAGTCCATAAACAGTCTCCGTGGGCAGGCCGATCGCCTCGCCGCGGCGCAGAGCGGCAACGGCTTCGGCAATGTCTTGCGCGTCGGGCAGCAGAAGAGTCATGCGCGCAGTGTAAGTGGAACTGCATGCGTCGGCGGGGCTCGCTCGTGCAACTCGAGCGATCGTAGGAGCGGACCCGGCCGCGACAAACACGCGGTGTCGTCAATCGCGCCCAGGTGCGCTCCTACGGTAGGAGCGGACCCGGCCGCGACAAACACGCGGTGTCGTCAATTCGCGCCCAGGTGCGCTCCTACGGTAGGAGCGGATCCGGCCGCGATAAACACTCGGTGTCGTCAATTCGCGCCCAGGTGCGCCCCTACGTTCTCCATCCATGGATTTGAGGTGAGCGACTACAACAGCTGCGCGCGCAGGCGCGCGATTTCGTCGCGCTGCCATTTCGGTGTGCCGCGCCACGCGAGCAGGATGGATTCGGCATCGCGGAGCAGGACCAGCGCGCCGGGTTCGTCGCCGCGCGCCGATGCCAGTTCGGCACGCGCCAGCGCGATCGAACCGATGCGCGGATGTCCGGGCGCCAGGCCGACACGTGCGCGCATCGCGACATCGTCCAACAGCTTGCCTGCATCGTCGAGTCGACCCAGGCGCCGCCAACAATCTGCAGCCATCTGTTCAATGCCCAGGCGATTCTGATCGGTATTCGGGAGACCAGCACCGGCCGCAAGCCCACGCTCGAACTCAGTACAGGCGGCATCGGTGTGGCCACGCAGCAGCAGCAACTGACCAGCAATCGGCGCAACTACATAAGGCTCTACGGTTGGAATCAATGCTGATAGCAAATGGCGCGATTCGGCGATGGTGCGCTCGGCGCGCTCCAGTTCGCCGCGGTCGAGATAGAGTGTGGCCAGGGTGCGCAGCAGGATGCCGTAATTGACCGATTGCTGCTGCCCGGCGGCGTCAAAGCTGCTGCGTACTTCGGCCAGTTCGCGTTCGGCCAGCGCGAAATCGCCGGCGGCGCGCGCCACGGTGCCTAGATCGCCGCGCGCGCGCAAGGTTTCCGGATGCTGAGCGCCGAGCAACTGCGTGCGAATCGCGACGACGCGTTGATAGATCGGCACCGCCAGATCGGGCCGACCGCCATGGGACGATTCGCGAGCACCTAGCCAGCCCGCAATATCGGCCGACATCAGATTGGGTTCTGGCGCGATTGCATCGGCCAGGCTCAGCGCCTGCTGCAGCGTATCGCGTGCCTGGGAAGCGTTGGCGTGCACCTGGGCAATGCCAAGCACGCGCAACGCATCGACCGTATCCCAGTGTTGATCGCCATGCGCCAGTCGCGTCAATTGCAAGCTCTCTTGCAAGTCGCGAAGGCCAGGCTCGGTGCGCTTGAGCTTGGCCAACAACGAACCGCGTCCGGACAGTGCCTCGGCCAACAATTCGGGCCTGGTTTCGCGATCGGCGCGCAGCATGCTGATGGCGCGGTCGTAATCGGCGAGGCTGCGTTCAACGTCGCCAGCGCGGTCGCTGAGATTGGCTAGCGCCGCCAGTATTCGCCCGGCATCCGCCGAGTTGCGCCGTGCATCGAGATGATCCAGCGACATGGTAAGGCGTTGCCGCTGCGCATCGGTCGGTATCGGATTCCTGGCGATCTCGGCTTCAGTAAGCACCAACGCTGCCTCAATGACGCGGTTGTCGTCGGGCTTCAGATGCTGATTGCGCAGTTCAAAAGCGCGCCGCAGCATCGGCAGGCCGGTTTCGAATCGTTCGGTACGGGTCAGCACGCGACCGATCAGGCTGAGCATGCGCGCCTCGCCCTCGGGGTCATCGGCGAACGCAGCAGCAGTATCGCGCGCGCCGCGTTCGAGCAGCGTCGCGGTGTCCGGCAACGTGCCACGTGGCGAGCTACGGTCTTCATTGAGCAGCAAGCCTTCGACGAATTGCAGCGACTGTTCGGCGCGTTGCATTTCAACTTGCGCGCGCTGCGCCTGTCGTGCCGCGATGCCGGCCTGCCAAATCGCCGCAGCGGCGCCGATCAGAATGGCCAGCAGCAGTGCCACGCCGGCAATGGCACTGCGCCGATGACGCAGCACAAAACGCCCGAAGCGGTAGCGGGCACTCGGCGAACGTGCGCGCACCACGCGCTGCGTCTGCCAGCGTTCGATGTCGTCGATCAGCTCACCGACGGTGGCATAGCGCTGCGCCGGCTGTGGCTGCAGACACTTGAGTACGATGGCGTCTAGGTCACCGCGCAGTGACTCTCTGCTGCGTGCGTCCAATGCCATCGGCGTTGCATCATTGAGCGGCTGCGTGCGCGAAGGCGCAGTCGGCAGTTCGTCCAGCGCATCGGTGCCTGCGCGCGGCGGGCGACCGACCAGCAAGTGATAGAGCAGCGCGCCAAGTCCATAGATGTCCATGCCGATCGCAGCCGGCGCCCCGGAGAATTGCTCGGGTGCGGCGTAGTGCGGCGATAGCGCCCGCCACTCGGTCAGTGTCGGCGCATCCGTGGCGAGGTTGGACTGGCGCGCGATGCCGAAGTCGAGCAGGCGCACATGACCTTCGCGATCGACCATCACGTTCGACGGCTTCAGATCGCGATGAATGACCAGGTTGGCGTGCGCATGCGCCACCGCTTTGCAGACATCGAGAAACAGTCGAATGCGATCGCGAACGCCGAGCACATGCTCGCGGCACCAGCGGTCAATGCGCACCCCATCAACCAGCGCCATGGCCAACCAAGGGGTGCCATCGTCGGCGATTCCGGCATCGAACAGCGGCGCGATGTGCGGATGGTTGAGCCGCGCCAGGATCGCCTGTTCCTGGCGAAAGCGTTCCATTCCGCCACCGCCGAGCGCGCCCATGGTCAGCAACTTGATCGCAGCCTGGCGCGTGCTGTCGGGTGTGGTGCACTCACCGCGATAGACCACCGCCATGCCGCCGCGCCCGAGTTCGTCGCACAAGGTCCAACGCCCGAAGCGCCGGCCGCGTAGCGGGCTGACAGGTGTGCTCGGCGCCGGCATTTGTGCATCAAGCATGCCGACGGAATCGGTATCTGCTTGCAACAGCGCATACACGCGCTTCTGAACTGCAGGAGACAGCGGCATCGATGCCAATGCCGCGATGCGTTCCGCAGCTGGAGTATCGAGCAGGCGATCGAAGGCGGCGTCCGCCTGTCGCCACACCTCCAGTGCATCGGTACTCAGTGGTTCGCGCGTCATGCCGTTGGGGGTCCAACTTGGGCGGCCTCGCCCAGACGCGCGTGCAAAAACGCCCGAGCGCGCTGCCAGTCACGACGCACCGTGCGTTCGGAGCAGCCAAACAACCGCGCCAGCTCGACAAACTCCACGCCGCCGAAATAGTGCATCTCGACGATCTGGTGCTGATGGGAATTCAGTGCCTGCAGTTCGGTCAGCACCTGATCCAGCGACAGCATGTCGGCCGAAAGTTGCTCGGCCGCGGGTACGCCAGTGTCGAGTGTGAGATGCTCGTCAGCGCCACCGCGCTTGGCGGCAGTTTCAGCGCGCCAGTGATCGACCACGATCACGCGCATCGCGCGCGCCGCGCAGGCGAGGAAATGGCGGCGGTTGTCCAGGCTCAGCGATTGATTCTGTCCCAGCCGCAGCCAGGCTTCGTGCACCAGGGAAGTGGGTGTCAGCGTGCGCTCGCCCATGCTCAGGCGGTTCTGCGCGATGGCGCGAAGCTCCGGATACAGGTGCGTAAATACCGCGTCGAGGCTGCCGCGATCGCCGCTGCTCGCCTCGCGCAGCAGGCGCGTAATGTCAGTACCAGGCAAAGTCGGATTTCCGCTGAGTCAGGGCTCGATTGTACGCCGCTGAGACCTCGCTTTTCGTGAACTGGGGCGTGGACATAGGGCCGGTAGCCACGCGTGGTTCAGGCCAGACGGTGCGAGATCCACAGCCCGAGTACAAAACTGGCGACGATCAGTATCAAGCCAGCGCTCAGCGCGAGCGCAAACGGGCGGGTACCGTTGACGAAGGCAATGATGATCTTGCTGATCGAATTGGTGGTCAACGCCAGCGCGATGGCCAGCATCGCCGCGTCGTGATCGAGGCGACCTGCGACGCTAAGCTGAGCCACTGAAGCAGCCGGTGCGTGTGCGTCGGCGAAGCCAGCCACCGCCGCCGCCGCGATGGCGCCAGATTGGCCAAACGCATTGGACAGCAACGCGGAAATCAACAGGATGACCGCAACCACTGCCGCAAAGATCAGCGCCGAACGCAGATCGAATGCGCGGCCAAGGTTGGGGTGCGAGGTATCCCTGAGTGCGTGCCAGGCGCGCCAGCCAGCAAGACCGCCGATGATCGCCGCCGCCAATCCCGCCAAGACCAGCGCCAGTTTGGCAGCGTCAAGAACGGCGGGCGCCAGCAGACCCAGCACGATCGCCAGTTGCAGCACCGTAGCGAGATTGGCCAGCAAAGCACCAGCCAACGCCCCGCTGCGTTCCTCGGGATCGTTGCGCGCACGCGTTGCCATTGCGCCAATGGTTGCGGTAGCCGAGATGAAACCACCGGCCAGGCCAGAGATCGGCAATCCCAATCGCGGACCGAGCGCACGCTGCGCCAGATAGCCGAGGGCATTGATCGCCATCACCAACACGACCAGACGCCACAATTTCTGCAGATTGAGCACGCCCCAGGGATCCAGCGCGCGATCGGGAAGCAGGGGCAGCACGATCAACGCTGCGCCCAGCAGCAACAGCCCATCGTGCAGTTCCTGAGGCGTCAGGGTTTCCCGGACGAAATCGTGCAACCGCGACTTGGCCGAGAGCACCAACGCAATTCCCGCGCCGAGCGCAGCGCTGAGGCCCACCTGCGACATCGCCAGCACGCCGATCAGAAAAGTGGCGAACATCGCCACTTCGGTGGTCAAACCCGGCGCCTTGTCCTGGCTGTTGCGATAGCTCATCAGACCAGCGAGACCCACAAACACTGCGCCGGCAACGATGGCTGGCATGCCGATGATCGCGGCCATCGCGCCGCTGAGGCTGATCAGGCTGAAGGTACGAATGCCGGCCACCATCGGACCATCGTCACCGCCCTTGCGGCTTTCTCGCTCGATGCCGATGAGCAATCCAACGCCAAATGCGGTTGCCAGCCCAGTCAGTTGGGTGTCCATGGTGGCGCCCTTCAGCGGGTGCGTGCGCTGTGGCTTACTGTAACAACCTGCGTAACCTCCACGCGCTTTTTTTTCGTGCGCCCGCATGAGACGTGTCAGCAGATCGGCGCTGGTGCGTTCATCACTGTCTCCTTCATCTTGTGCTGGCTAAGCTACGCGGCCGCGCGGGTGTACGTCAACGCAGATGTTTCGATGGATTCGATAGACTCAAGCGATCAGCAAGAATTGCGCGCACTGCGCCAGCGCCTCGGTGAGGTGATGGCACGGGATCAGGCACGCCTGCGCTCAGCGCTGGACCGGGCTGAGGCGAAAACGCGGGTCGTTGCACCCTCATCGACAGAGGCGAATGCAGCGGACGAGCTCGAATCCTTGAAACGCGCCTTCCACGCATCCAGTGCGCGCCGCAGTGCGCGCGC
>JANMSL010000804.1:0-1749 GCA_031389245.1 Lysobacterales bacterium
GCCGCACGTGCAGACAAATGCCACGCACTTCGATCGCTTCGCAGCATGATCCAAGCCCGCGTTTATTCACACCGATCGCCTGGCCAGCATCGCCTTCTTGATTTCGGCGATCGCCTTGGCCGGGTTCAACCCCTTGGGGCAGGTCTTGGCGCAATTCATGATCGTGTGACAGCGATACAGGCGGAACGGATCTTCCAGATTGTCGAGGCGATCACCGCTGTCTTCATCACGCGAGTCGACAATCCAGCGATAGGCCTGCAGCAGTACGGCGGGTCCCAGATATCGCTCGCCGCTCCACCAATAGCTTGGACAGCTGGTTGAGCAGCAGGCGCACAGGATGCACTCGTACAAGCCATCGAGCTTGGCGCGGTCTTCTTTTGATTGCAGACGCTCACGATCCGGCGGTGGCGAGCTTTGCGTGCGAATCCAGGGCCGAATGGACGCGTACTGCGCATAGAAGTGAGTGAGATCGGGAACCAGATCCTTGACCACCGGCATATGCGGCAACGGGTAGATCGGCACTTCGGCTTTCTTGCATTCGTCGATCGCGCGCGTGCAGGCGAGTGTATTGGTGCCGTCGATATTCATCGCGCAGGAGCCGCAGATACCTTCGCGACAGCTGCGGCGAAAAGTCAGCGTCGGGTCGATTTCATTCTTGATCTTGATCAGCGCATCCAGAACCATCGGGCCGCAATTGCCGATATCCACGTCGTAGGTATCGACACGCGGGTTCTGCCCATCATCCGGATTCCAGCGGTAGACCTTGAAGCTGCGAATCTTTCGGGCGCCGGCCAGCGCCGGATAGTGCTTGCCCTTCTGCACCTTGGAATTCTTGGGTAGCGTGAACTCGGCCATGCGGATTCCTCAGAACTTCACTCAATCCTCAGCCGATCGACAGCATCGACTGTACGCGCAATCAGCAACTCAATACTTGCGTTCTTTCGGCGGCACCACCGCCACATCTCCGGACGTGGTCATGTGCACCGGCCGATAGTCGAATGCGACCTCGCCTTTGTCGCTGACGTGGACCAGCGTGTGCTTCATCCAGTTCTCATCGTCGCGCTTGGGGAAATCCTCGCGCGCATGTGCGCCGCGGCTCTCGGTGCGGTTCTCGGCAGAATGGATGGTGGCCACTGCCTGCCCGAGCAGATTTTGCAATTCCAGCGTCTCGACCAGATCGGTGTTCCAGACCAGGGAGCGATCGGTCACTTTGACGTCGGCGAATGAGGCATTGATCTCGTCGACTTTTTGCCGGCCGTGCTGCAATGACGCTCCGGTGCGAAACACGGCGGCATCGAGTTGCATGGCGCGCTGCATGTTCATGCGGATATCGGCAGTCGCGGTCTCGCCCTTGGCATGGCGCAGTCGATCAAAGTTGGACAGCGCCTTGTCCAGCGCGTCGCCGGGCAAATCTTTTTGCATAGCGCCAGGCTTGATGATCTCGGCAGCGCGATTGGCGGCAGCGCGACCAAACACAATCAGATCGAGCAGCGAGTTGGAGCCGAGTCGATTGGCGCCGTGCACAGACACACAAGCCGCTTCACCGATCGACATCAGGCCATGCACGATCGCGTCCGGATCGTTGCCTTTCTTGGTGACGACTTCGCCGTGGAAATTGGTCGGAATGCCGCCCATGTTGTAGTGGACCGTCGGCAACACCGGAATCGGCTGCCGGGTGACATCGACGCCCGCGAAAATCCGCGCGGTTTCTTCAATGCCCGGTAGCTTCTCGCGAATGGTTTCAGCGCC
>JANMSL010000807.1:0-2418 GCA_031389245.1 Lysobacterales bacterium
CGCCGTCCTTGCCCGACTCAAGGGGCATGGTGTAGATCAGGATGTTGTCGTCATCGTCGGGCAAAGTGTCTAGCAATATGGCAAAGGTGGACTGCGACTGGGTCTTGTTCAGACGGGTGCCGGTTTGCTGCTCTCCGCGCCAGCTGTGCAGTACCTTGAAGTGGCTGCCGTCTGCGTTGACGGCCCACAGCTCGCCGGTCGACAACGGTTCGAGTTGCGAGCCGCCGACTTGTTTGGCGAGTGAGAGCACCACGCGTTCAGGGCTCACCCATTCAAACTCATCGACCATCTCACCGCGTTCGCGCATGCCGATGACATGCATGTCCTTCGGACTGGCGATCGGAAATATGCCCAGCACGACTTTTTCATCTTTGCCGGGCAGCGTGACTGCCAGGTAATCGCCATTGGGCGAGAGTTTCGCGTCGATTATTTCCCACTTGCGCAACAGTTCGTCGAGCGTGTGCGGCTTGGGCGTTGCCGGCGCTTCGGCAAGTGCGGTAGTGACGAAGGCGGCAAGCAGCAGCCCGGCGGTGACAAGGCGCATGTTCGAGTCCTTCCAGAGCGAGGGAGCCAGTGAAACTAGCGCATAGCCGGCGAAAGGCACAAGCGCAAGCAGGTACGGACCTGGCTGCGATAGACATGGGGAATTCGAAACCCATCGCGCCCAGGTGCGCTCCTACGGCCGGTCGCTGGAGATCAACGCTGAGCGCGTGGCACCGCGCCGGTTTGTGCCTACAATCCCGTCCGACGATGGGGAGAGAAGATGCACAGCATGCTGCGTTCAATGATGTGGGGCGGGATAGCGCTGTTGGGTGCAGGTGCTTTGGGCGTGATCGCGCTGCACCAGGGTGAATCGATCAATGCGCTTTGGCTGCTGACGGCGGCCACGTGTGTGTATTTGATTGGCTATCGTTTTTACGCGCAGTTTGTGGCGCACCGAGTTTTAGCTGTGGACGGCACGCGGGTAACCCCGGCGTACCGGCGCAACGATGGGCTGGATTACGTGCCGACACATGGTGGCGTGCTGTTCGGGCATCACTTCGCGGCGATCGCTGGCGCAGGGCCATTGATCGGGCCGGTGTTGGCGGCGCAGATGGGATATCTGCCAGGAATGCTGTGGTTGCTGGTCGGCGCGGTGCTGGGTGGCTGTGTGCAGGATATGGTGGTGATGTTCATGTCGACTCGGCGTGGCGCCCGCTCACTCGGCGACATGATCCGGATTGAACTCGGCACGGGTGTCGGTGTGCTGGCGCAGGTCGGCATCCTGATGATCATGCTGATCCTGCTGGCAGTGCTGGGTCTGGTCGTGGTGAAGGCGTTGGCAAATAGTCCGTGGGGGACATTTACCGTGCTGGCGACGATTCCGATTGCGTTGCTTATGGGCGTGTACATGCGGGTGCTGCGGCCCGGAAGAATCGGCGAGGGCACCATGATCGGGCTGATCCTGCTGTTGCTGTCGATTGTGTACGGCGGCGACATCGCCGCCGATGCCTATTGGAGCGATGTGTTTACGCTGCAGCCAACCACGCTGGCTTGGGCGTTGATTATCTACGGGTTTGCCGCGTCGGTGCTGCCGGTCTGGTTGTTGCTGGCGCCGCGCGATTACCTCAGCACCTTTCTGAAAATCGGCACGGTGCTGTTGCTGGCCATCGGCATTGTGTTGACGCAGCCGGAATTGAAGATGCCGGGGCTGACCAAATTCATTGATGGCAGCGGTCCGGTATTCGCCGGGGCCTTGTTTCCGTTTTTATTCATCACCATCGCCTGCGGCGCGGTCAGCGGCTTTCATGCCCTGATCAGCTCCGGCACAACGCCCAAGATGCTGGCCAGCGAGAACCACATTGCACCCATAGGCTACGGCGCCATGCTGTGCGAATCCTTTGTTGCGATGATGGCCTTGATCGCCGCATGCGCACTGGAACCCGGTCTGTATTTTGCGATGAACAGCCCGGCGGCGCTGATCGGCACCAGCGCGGAGCAAGCGGCCAGTACGATCAGTTCGTGGGGATTTCTGGTCACCCCGGAACTGCTGACACAGACCGCGCGCGATGTCGGAGAAAGTACCATTCTGTCGCGCACGGGCGGCGCGCCGACATTGGCCGTGGCGATGGCGCAGGTGCTGTCCAGTTTTCTCGGCGGCCAGTCGATGATGGCGTTCTGGTACCACTTCGCGATCCTGTTCGAAGCGTTGTTCATCCTCACCACGCTTGATGCCGGTACACGCGTCGGCCGTTTCATGATTCAGGATTTTCTCGGTCAGGTGTCGCCAACGCTGGGCAACACGCGCTCCTGGGTCGGCAACTTGTTGGCAACCACACTGTGCGTAACTGGCTGGGGCTATTTCCTTTACCAGGGAGTTACCGATCCACTGGGCGGCATCAACAGCCTGTGGCCATTGTTCGGCATCGCCAACCAGAT
>JANMSL010000002.1:0-1708 GCA_031389245.1 Lysobacterales bacterium
GGTGCAGTGGCTTCCAGCGAATGCCGAGTTCATTTGAACTCAGCTGGAAGGATTGGGCTCGGTCTCCCGGCTCTATCCGCGCGCGCCGCACTGCACGTGTCGTATTTGGCGTCGATTTCTCGCCCAATCCAGAAGGCCCGAATCTGTAGGTCACGTTTTCAATCTCAATCTGGAGAATCAACGTATGCGCTGTGGATGGATTTCTGGGAGTTGCCGCATCGGGCTTTGCGCGATGCTTGTGTTGTTGGTAGCGACCTCCGCGCAGGCGCAGGACGTGGTGTTGCGCGGGGTGACTGTGGTGGACACGACCCACTCAGGCAATCGCAGCGACGACCTGGAAAACGCGGTGATCGTGGTGCGCGCTGGCCGGATCGTCGCGATCGGCGGAATCGATAGCGTGGCCATTCCTGAAGGAGTGCCGTTGCTGGAAGTGGAAGGAAAATTCGTAATCCCGGGGTTGATCGACGGCCACGCCAGCGGCATGCAGCAAGCGGCTGCGATCGCCTATTTGCGCGCCGGCATCACGCGTGTCGCTGATTGCACCTGGGGTTGGGCGGGTGGGCAAACCACTCCCCCGGTTCCCCCGGCGCAGCCTGCTTACGATCACCCGCGCTGTCTTGGTCGCGAACCTTTGCTCGGCTACGACGACGAAGAGATCGCACGGCACTGCAGCAACGATAATTTTCAGTGCGAGGAGTTGCGACTCAATGGCGAGCGACGCGGTCGACAGCGGCTGACCGAGTTGTTGCAAGCCAACGTAGCGCAGGGCGGCAAAGTGGTGTTCGTGCAACACAACGTGTGGCCGGACCAGCTCGACCACATCGTGCGTGAATCCAGGCGGCTTGGACTCGGCATACAGGCGGTCCTGGGCCACACGCACTATGCCTACGCCGCTCGCGCTGGCGCGCAGAGCTTTGCCATGATGCCGCGCTACCTGTCCGAATTGGTGCCACCGAGCATGCAGTTGGCCTATGCCGACGAACCCTACGGCGAGTCGGCACGGCGCATGCGCGCGTGGCTGAGCGAACTTTCGCCCAGCGATCCCGGCTTGATCGATTTTGCGCAACTGCTGGCCGCACAACACACTGCGCTGATGCCCGCGATGGTGATGAACTCGAACCTGTTTCCGGGACATGTTGATCCGGCACTGGATGTTTTGATGCAGGGACTGGTTGTCGACGGACTGGATCCACCGGGAACATGCGATCCGCAGAGTCAGGCGCACCCGCGTTCCGGTACGGATGGCAATGCCATGCTCAACCTGCATCGCGTATTGGTGCAACACCAGGTGCCGTTGCTTGCGGCCAGCGGCAGCCCCAGACTCTGCACGTTTCCGGGGATATCCCTGCTGCGCGAGCTGGAGATTTTCCAACAGCTTGGCCTGTCGCCACGCCAAGCCCTGGCCAGCGCAACAACCAACTATTCGAACGCCTACCACTGGAATGATCTCGGGCTGATCGCAGTGGGTGCCCGCGCCGATCTGGTGGTGCTGGATCTCGATCCGCGTCAATCCATCGCTGCGTTGCGTGGCCCAAAACGCGTGTTCATCGAAGGTCGGGAAGTGAGCCTGGCGGCGCCGGTGGCGCCGTCAAACTGATTCGAAGAATTTGACTGCGGCCCGCTGTGGGAGCGGCGTGAGCCATAACCCGCAATGCGGCCTATGCCCTGCGTCTGGAGAGGGTCGGCTGCATCGAAGTCGGTTGGCAGG
>JANMSL010000053.1:0-3380 GCA_031389245.1 Lysobacterales bacterium
ACCGGTTGCCAGCGCATGTTGGTTGGCACCATGCGGGTGTGGGAATCGTTGAGTGGCGGCATACCCAACACCAGTTGGTATGCCAACAGTCCCGACCTGACCAAGGCGCTGGCCAACGGCAGTGACCTATCGATCATCAACAAGGTCGAGCATGCAGCGATGGATGCGACACGGGCTATTGTTGCGACCAACGACGGTAACGTCTGGATGGGTAGAGGCCTTGGCCAAGGCCGGGAAAATTCCGCGATCTGGGCCAATGTGACGGGGGGCAATGCCACGTTGCCGAACCGGCCGGTCATGGACGCACAAATTCATCCGTCCAACACCAGTGTCGCGTACGTTGGACTGGCCGGCTTCGATCAGAACACTCCGACAACGCCGGGTCACATCTATCGACTGGTCTGTACCGGCGATTGCGCAAATTTCAGTTGGCAGAATGTGAGTGGAGACCTGCCCAACATTCCGGTCAATGCCGTGCTCGTCGATCCAACCCGGACGCAACGTGCATTTGCAGGCACCGACTGGGGGCTGTATTTCACCGACAATATCGAAGTGACTTCACCCACCTGGCGCAAATTTGGCGGCGGGTTGCCGTCGGTAATGATTTGGGATCTGGTCGTCGATCGTGGCGCCACCACACTCGGCATATTTACCCGGTCGCGCGGTGCCTGGGCGTGGCCGCTACGCGGCGGCGGCACGCAGCCCAATTTGACCGGGCTGTGGTCCGCGCCAGGAGAAGGTGGCTGGGGCATCTCGATCGCGCATCAAGGCGAAATCCTGTTCCCGGTCTGGTACACCTACAACGCAGGGGGTCGGCCGGTCTGGCATACATCGACACCGGTCCGGCAGACCGATGGCAGCTATCAGGGCGATGTTTTTCGCTTCGATGGCACTCCATTCAATCTGATCAATGGCCCTGCGTATCAACCCGCAGTCAACGTGGGAACCGGACGCTACGAGTTGCGTGAAGACGGCTCGTTGCGATTCGACTACACCATCGATGGGATCGACCAAGGCAAGACGCTGCAGCGCATCGCGCCGGGTACGCCGCCGCTGTGCCGATTCACCACGGCACCGCGCGCCGACGCCACCAATCACACCGACATCTGGTGGAACCAGGCCGAACCCGGCTGGGGAATTTATCTCACCGAAGCCGGCAACCTCATCTTCCTCAGCTGGTACACCTATGCCAGCGATGGCAAAGCCATGTGGATTACCGGCCTGCTCACCCGAGGCAGCAACGGCGACTTCACCGGCGCACTGAACCGACCCAACGCAGGCACACCCTTCAGCCAGATCACTGGCCCCGCCACCACATTCCCGGTCCCCGAAGTCGGCAGCGCGACGCTGAATTTCAGCAACGGCGAAACCGCCACATTCACTTACACACTCGACGGAATCACTCAGCAAAAACCCATCGCGCGTGTGCAGTATTCAGGGCCGGAGCGCAGCGTGTGTGAGTAATGGCATGGCGTGAAGCTGCAGGCGCGGCCAGCGTCTGTCGCTGGTAGGCGCTCAGCTACCGCTGCACAGACGCAGACTTGCGTCTGCGCACCACACAGTCCCGCGCAGTGCGATGGATCGTGGTGAGTAAGGCAGACTAGGGGCTAGGACGTTCATCGCTTGCGATAGCCGCCCATGCGCGCGGCTATCGCTTTGTGACCTGATCATGCGCAGGGAAGAGGCACTCAGCTGTCTACAGTTTTGACGCCTGATCATCGAGACGCCCAAGCAGCTCTGTAAAATCGGCGAGCCGTTTGCGCTCTTGCTCAACGACGGGCGCGGGCGCACTGGCGACGAAGCTTTCACGGCTGAGCTTGGTGTTGCACTTTTCGATCTCGGCTTCGACCCGGCTGCGCTCTTTCTCCAGACGTTTCCTTTCGGCTTCGAGGTCGATCAGTCCGGCGAGCGGAATGAGCAGGCGCAGTTGTTCGACGATCGCCGCAGCGGCTGCAGGTTCGGCTTCGCCTGCCAGGATCCACCGTGGGGCTTCGGAGCGCGCGAGAAAACTGATCTGCGCAGAAAATTTCTCTACGCGGTGTCGATCGCCTTCGTTGCCTCCGGCGAGCAGCAGCGGGATGATCTTGCCGGGTGAAATATTCATCTCGCTGCGGATGCGGCGGATTCCTGACAGCACGGACTTGAGCCAATCGATTTCCGCGATTGCGTTGTCTGCAGGTTCGGTGAGGTTGATTGCTCCGGGATACGCTGATGCGGGGTAGGGTTGGGTAGCGATGAATTTTCCAATGGTGTCGATGCCGAGGCGCGGGGCAATGTTTTGCCAGATTTCCTCAGTGACAAACGGTATCAGCGGGTGCAACAGGCGCAACGCGGCTTCCAGTACCGACAACAGCGTGTGTCGCGTGGAGTTGGCAGCTGCGAGATCGTCGCCATTCAATGCTGGCTTGGCCAGTTCGAGAAACCAGTCGCAGAAATCATTCCAGACAAACTCGTACATCGCCTGGGCGACAAGGTCGAAGCGATACGCCGCAAACTGAGCGTGCACTTCCTGCACTGTGGCGTCGAATCGCGTGATGATCCAACGTTCGGCCTCAGTGATTGGCGCCGTCGCAGGAGCGGCGTGAGCCGCGATGGGTGCAGAGGCAGCGTTGAGATTCGCGGCTGACGCCGCTCCCACATTCGTCGTTCCTACGTCTATCGCCCGCGGGTCCAATGACTCGGTATTCATCAACACGAAGCGCGCCGCATTCCACAACTTGTTGCAGAAATTCTTGTAGCCCTCGCAGCGATTCAGATCGAACTTGATGTCGCGACCATGGGTGGCCAACGAGGCAAAGGTGAAGCGCAGTGCATCGGCACCGACTGCGGTGATCCCATCCGGGAATTCGCGGCGGGTAGCCTTCTCGATCTTCTCGGCCATCTGCGGCTGCATCAGACCCACAGTTCGCTTGGCAACCAGATCCTCAATGCTGATGCCATCGATCAGGTCCAACGGGTCGAGCACGTTGCCTTTGGATTTGGACATCTTGTTGCCGTCCTTGTCGCGCACCAGGCCGGTGATGTACACGTCCTTGAACGGCACCTGGCCGGTGAAGTGGTCGGTCATCATGATCATCCGCGCGACCCAGAAAAAGATGATGTCGAAACCGGTGACCAGCACGGATGTGGGTAGAAAACGGTCGTAACCGTATCGCTGCATCGCATCGGCATCGGGCCAGCCAAGGGTGGAGTGCGACCACAACGCTGAGGAAAACCAGGTCTCCAGCACATCGGCATCACGACGCAGCTCGGGCCTTCCGTCGTTGTTTCCATCCGCTGCCGCCTGCGCGACCGCCTCTTCTTCGCTGCGCGCCACGTAGACCTTGCCGGTCTGGTCAAACCACGCGGGAATGCGATGCCCCCACCACAACTGCCGACTG
>JANMSL010000073.1:0-12072 GCA_031389245.1 Lysobacterales bacterium
GCGGGCGTTCCAGTTCTAATGCAGCAGAACGCCATCCTCAACCATCGCACAGATTTTCGCGACGTCGCCATCCATCGCGCGATCGCGGTCCATGAACGCAATCACGCTGCGAACCTGGGCCAGCGTCCTGGCAATCAACGCCGACGGGGTGAACTCGGGAGCGATCGCCAGCTCGTGCATCAACGCCGCGACTTCCTGACGAAACTGTGCAAACGACGCGGAATCAGTTGCTGGTGCATTGGATATTTTTTCGATGAATGCATCGACATCACCTCGGGCGGCGAGCGTGCGCGCCGAGTTGAGCATCTCCTGACGATAGTCCAGCGCCTGCGCCGCAGTATAGATCTCCAACGCCAGCACACGTGCCAGATCCGCACTCATCTCCAACACGTGACGCGCCTCGTTGGCGCCCATGGAGACGTGATCTTCAGCATTGGCGCTGGTTGGCACTGAGTAGACCGATGCTGGATGCGCTCGCGTTGCCAGATCATTGACCAGCGCGGCGGCGGTGTATTGGACGATCATGAAGCCCGAGTCAGTCGCGTCCTCGTTGCCGATCAGGAACGCCGGCAGACCATCATTGGTAGCCGGGTCGACCAGCTTGTTGATGCGCCGTTCCGAGATGCTGGCCAACACAGGAATCGCGGCCTTCAGATAGGACATGGCAAGCGCCAGTGGCATGCCATGAAAATGCCCGGCCGAGATCACCTGGTCTTCGATGTTGCGGGCATGCGCCCGGTCCGGAAACACCAGCGGATTGTCGGTGACAGCATTCAGCTCGATATCGATCACGCGACAGGCCTGCGCATAGGCATCGCGCACCGCGCCGTGAACCTGTGGCATGCAACGCAGCGAGTAGGCGTCCTGCGGCTGGTGTTTTTTACCACCCTTGAACGGCAGGAAGCGTTTGTAGAAATTCTCGCGGCCATGACGTTGCGCGGGCGGCACGTAGTCCCAGCAAATATCGAAACGATGCGCTTGGTCTGCTGGCTCGCGCCAGCTGTCGGGCAACCAGGTGCGAAAACGCGGCACCAGGTGATAGGGAATATCGATCAGTCTCGAGCCGCCAAACAGACCACGCAGGTGCCGCGCGGTGGCTACCTGGCCAGGATGTGGACGCAGCGCATGCACATCCTCTTCAAACGCCCCACTGCGCCCGGCGAACGCTTCCAGCGACATGCAGGCGGCGAGATCCGCGGTTTCCAGCAACGCCTCCATTCGCGCCAACACCAGCGTTGCACAGGCCAGCATCTGGGTGGTGCCATTGTTCAGCGCCAGACCTTCCTTGAACGACAGGCGTACCGGTTGCAATCCGGCACGCGCCATCGCGTCGGCGCCGGTCAGCCGCTCGCCTTGGTAGAACGCCTCGCCTCCGCCGAGGAGCACAATCGCCAGATGCGAGAGTGGTGCCAGGTCACCGCTGGCACCCACCGACCCCATCTTCGGCACTACCGGTATAACCCCGGCATTGAGCATGCCGGTCAGTGTCTGCAGTGTGGCCGGGCGGATGCCTGAATGTCCGCGCAGCAGCGTATTGATGCGCAGACCGAGCATGGCGCGCACAACATCTTGCGCGAACGGCTCACCAACACAAACCGCGTGGGTGATGATCAAGTTGTGTTGCAGCTCTTCCAGCAACGTATCGCTGCGTGGTTCCGGATTTCCGCCAGGCAGGTCGTCGCGCGCGCGGCGCGCGCCGAGCAGTTTGTCGGCATTGCTGCCAAAACCAGTGGTTACACCGTAGATCGGCTCTTCGCGGCGCACCTGCTCGGCGAGAAATGCTGCGGCCCGCTCGACCTTGATCAACGCCTGCGGCGACAGCTCGACGCTGGCGCCCCGGCTGATCGCCAGCACATCGGCACGCGTCAACGACTCACCGTCCAAACGAATGGGCTGGCTCATGGCGACACCTGAGCTTCCAATGTATCCATCACTTCGCCCTGTTCAATTTCCACACGCAATGTCTTGATCAGCTCTGCACGCGCCACTTCGAATTGCTCCTGGCGGCGCATATCCTTGACCGAGACCGTGCCTTTGGCAATTTCGTCGGCGCCCAGAACGGCCACGAACCGGATACCGGCACGATCGGCGTACTGAAATTGTCGCGCCAGTTTTTTCGACTCCAGCTGCACCTCGGTATTGATGCCGGCCAGGCGCAACTGCATACCCAGCTCCAGGTACTGCGGCAGATTGGCCTCATCCATCTGCGCCACCAGAACCTGCACATGACTGCGGCCCTTGGTGACCAATCCGGCCTGCTGCAACTGCCAGAAAAGCCGCGTCGCGCCAATGGAAATTCCGACGCCGGGGAGTTTGGACTTGGTGTAATGACTGGCCAGATTCTCGTAACGCCCGCCGGAACAAATGCTGCCGATCTCAGGGTGTTCATCGAGCGTGGTCTCGTACACGGTGCCGGTGTAGTAGTCCAACCCGCGTGCGATGGAAAAATTGAGTGCATAGTGCGAATCTGGAACGCCCAGCGCACGCACCAGACTCAATACCTCACGCAGCTGTGCAACCCCGTCCGCGATGAGTTCGTTGGCACAGTCGATGGCATCCAGCTTGAGCATCGCGTCGTCATGGCCACTTGATCGCGTACCCACAAAGGCCAGCAGGGTGGCCACAGTCTCCGGCGCCAACGCAAACCCGGCACCGGCCAGGGTTTCACGCACCTGGCTTGCGCCACGCTTGTCCAATTTGTCGACTTCGCGCAGCACCAGCATCTGCTGTTCCCCACTTTCGATTCCCAGTGACTGAAAGAATCCCCGCATCAGGTTGCGGTTGTTCATCTGGATGCAAAACGGGCCAATCCGCAGTTCGCGAAAAATCGCATAGATCACCGCTGGCAACTCCGCGTCAAAACGCACCGACAACGTGTCTTTGCCGATGACATCAATGTCACACTGGTAGAATTCGCGAAATCGTCCGCGCTGCGCCGACTCACCGCGATACACACGCTGCATCTGGTAGCGACGAAACGGAAACGTGAGATGGGCTTCGTGCTCGGCGACATAGCGTGCCAGGGGCACGGTCAGGTCAAAACGCAGCGCCAGATCAGGCTCGTCGCCCTGTTTCAGGCTGCCGGTAGACTGCACAAAGTAGACTTGGCGCTCGGTTTCGCCGCCCGACTTGGTCAACAACACATTGCTGAATTCGATTGCCGGCGTTTCAATCGGCAAAAAGCCGAAACGCTCAAAGTTGCGACGAATCGTATCCATCATGCCCTGGAAGGCGATCTGATCGAGCGGCAGCAGCTCCATCACGCCGGGCATGGTGCGGGCTTTGGCTGAACTCATGTGCGGTCTTTGTAAGTAAACTGGGCCGGCAATTTAGCAGAGACGACACGCACACCGCGGCGTTGCGCACTGCTGCGCGATGAAGCGTGACAAACGCTGGTGCGTGCTCCACAGCAACCCGACACCTTGCACTGCTTGCACCAACTCAGAGACATGGCTACACTCGCCGGCTTTCCGCATAACTACCAAAACCGGAACCGCCATGAAAGTCCTGTCCTCGCTGAAATCTGCCAAAACACGCCACCGTGACTGCAAAATCGTACGTCGTCGTGGCAAAGTGTTCGTAATCTGCAAGTCCAACCCGCGTTTCAAGGCGCGTCAGCGCTAAGTCGCGTTCGGCACAGATTGCCCGAGAAAAGCCGGCGCAAGCCGGTTTTTTCGTTTCTGGCACTGCGCCCGCCACTGTGACCGGTGACGCTGATGCGTCAATGCGCCGCCGGCGGAATGACCCGATAGAAGCGCAACGCGGCAATCGGATGGCGCAACCGGTATTACCGTGACCAAGTGTTGACGGCGGTCATAGAACTCTCGCCCCAATTTTGCTACAAATGTAGACTCGCGGGGGCATGCAGCTCCTGGAGGCCAATATGCGCACCTATATTCGTTCAGCCACTCTCGTTGCAGTGCTGGGACTCATTGCGGTTGTCGCCCATGCCGACACCTTGCTGATTGATCGGCATGAGGCCGGCGAAGCCGCACCCCATCCGGCGCGCGGCGCCCTGATGAGCACAGTCGAATCCGCCTACGGCCCTCCGCTGCACCGTGTGGGTCCGGTCGGAGATCCGCCGATCACTCGCTGGGTCTATGAGAACTTTTCTGTCTACTTCGAACATTCGCATGTGATCACCACAGTGGTGAACAAGGCACATGCGGATGAGACCGGCCCGAGGCCAGTGAATTGACAGCAGCTATCCGCTGGCGCTGGCCGGCGGAATGGGAAACGCAGGACGCGATATTGCTCGCGTGGCCGCACGCGGACACCGATTGGGTAGACAATCTTGCCGATGTACAGGCCAGCTATGTCGCTCTCATCGGCGCGATCTGCCGATTCCAGCGCGCGCTGTTGATCGTTCCGGATGCTGCCACCGAAGCCGAGGTGCGGATTCGTCTGCAATCTGATCCGAATTGTCCGACCCGGCTTGGCGTTGTGCACGCGGCTTACGACGATACCTGGCTGCGTGATTCAGGTCCGATCACGCTGACATCGGCTGTCGAAACCCCGCCGGGTGACGTTGGCTTCCTGCTTAATGATTTTCGTTTCACCGGCTGGGGCGGAAAATTCTCGGCATCTCGCGACGATCTTCTGGTGAGCGCGTTGTTCGGCGCTGGCAAATTTCGCAACGCGCAGTTGCAACCCTGGGACTTTGCCCTTGAGGGTGGTGCCATTGATGGCGATGGCGCCGGCAGCTTGCTGACCACGTTTCATTGCCTGCACCAACGCCACCCAGAACTGAGTCGTGACGATCTGCGTCAAGCGTTGTCCAGAATGTTGCATGCCGACCGAGTGTTGATGCTGGAGCATGGCGAGCTGCAGGGCGACGATACCGATGCGCATATCGACACACTGGCGCGTTTTGCCGCAATGGATGCAATCGTGTTCCAGGGCTGTGACGACCCTGACGACTCGCATTACGCGTCGCTCAGCAGTATGCGCGATGAAATCAAAGCCATGCGCACCCAGGATGGGAAGCCGTACCGACTGTATGAGCTTCCCTGGGCCCCGCCCATACTTGCCACGAACGGGCGACGCCTGGCTGCGAGTTACGCCAATTTCCTGATCATCAATGGCGCGGTGCTGATCCCGGCATACGGCGCCCCGACCGATGTCGCAGCAGCGCAGGTTTTGCGCATGGCATTTCTGGATCGCGAAGTGGTTGCGGTACCCTGCCGCGCATTGATTGAGCAAAACGGCAGTCTGCATTGCCTCACCATGCAACTGCCGCTTGGAGTCCTGAATGAGTAGCGCCAAATGAGTAAGGCGAAAAATCCGGTCTCCAGACTGCTTCCAGTGGCCTTGGTACAGGAACGCAACCACGGATCGCCTGCACAGAACCTCGATGTGATCGAACATCGAATGCGCGAAGCGGCACGCAGCGGCGCACGCCTGGTGCTGCTGCAGGAGCTGCATAACGGCCCCTATTTCTGTCAGCACGAATCAGTCGACGAGTTTGATCGTGCCGAGCCGATCCCCGGTCCCAGCACCGAGCGTCTGTCGCAGTTGGCGCGTGAGTTGCAACTCGTTCTGGTCGCGTCCTTGTTCGAGCGCCGCGCTGCTGGTCTCTATCACAACACCGCTGTGGTGTTCGATCGCGATGGAAGTGTCGCCGGCAAGTATCGCAAGATGCACATTCCGGACGATCCGGGATTTCTGGAAAAGTTTTACTTCACTCCCGGCGATCTCGGTTTTCAACCGATCCAGACATCAATCGGGCGACTTGGAGTGCTGGTGTGCTGGGACCAGTGGTATCCGGAAGCCGCGCGCCTGATGGCGTTGGCCGGCGCCGAACTGCTGCTGTATCCGACCGCAATCGGGTGGGACCCGCGCGATGATCAGCCAGAGCAAGATCGGCAACGCCAAGCCTGGGTACTGTC
Source organism: Lysobacterales bacterium (assembly GCA_031389245.1). Lineage (GTDB taxonomy): Bacteria > Pseudomonadota > Gammaproteobacteria > Xanthomonadales > Ahniellaceae > 0-14-3-00-62-12. Next base: position 5,889 of record JANMSL010000073.1, read on the forward strand.
GCAACGTGCACACGCCGTGGCCAACGGTTTGCCAGTGCTTTCGTGCAACCGTGTCGGTTTTGAGACCAGTCCGCAGACCGATGGCGCCGGCATCCAGTTTTGGGGCAGCAGTTTCGTTGCCGGTCCGCAAGGCGAATTGATTGCCGAAGCTGGCACTGATCAGGCTACGTTGTTGTTGGCCGAGATTGATTTGCAGCGCAGTGAGCGTGTTCGCCGTATCTGGCCTTTTTTGCGCGATCGCCGCATCGATGCGTACGACGATCTGCTCAAACGATATCGCGACTGATTCTTCGCATCGCCATCAACACTGCCACACTGTGCAGCTCCAATCGATCCAGCCCCCATGACCTCAGAAACCACTCCAGCAGAGGCCGACGCAGTGCACGAGCAGCCGGTACGGCGCGTGCACCGCGACGGTACCGAGTACGTCCTGCTTGGCACCGCGCATGTTTCGCGCCGTAGCGCCGAAGCAGTTCGCGAAATGATTGCCGCCGAATCATTCGATGCGATCGCGGTGGAGCTTTGCGATCACCGCGCCCGCGCCATGCGCGAGCCCGATGCCATAGCCAGGCTGGATCTGTTCAATGTGATTCGTGAGGGCAAGGTCGGGGTGATTGCCGCGGGATTGGCACTGGGCGCATTTCAGCGCCGCCTCGCCGAGCAATTCGGCATCGAGCCCGGCGCCGAGATGCGGGCCGCTATGGACGAAGCCGTTGCGCGACAGCTACCGTGCTGGCTGATCGATCGCGACGTTGGACTGACCTTGCGGCGCGCGCGCTCGGCACTGGGGTTCTGGGACAAGACGACACTGACCGCTGGCATGATTGGCAGCATGGTTTCCTCCGACGAAATATCGGAGGAGGACATCGAGCAGCTCAAGCAAGGCGACATGCTGCAAAGCACGTTCGCCGAATTCGCTCGCCAGAGTGCGCCTTTGTATCGCAGCCTGATCGCCGAACGCGATCAATTCATGGCGGCACGCCTGCGTCAAGAGGCCGCTACGCTCGCGCCGCGCAAAGTGTTGGCTGTCCTGGGGGCCGGCCATCTTGAAGGCATCGAACGCCATCTCAATTCGGACCAGCAGCAACCGGCCGAACTGCTGCTCGAGGTTATCGGCGAACCCAAGTCCTCCAATGTCGGGAAATGGCTTGGCTATGCCTTGATCGTCTTGGTGCTGGGCGGTTTTGCCTGGGGTTTTTCTCGCAGCGAGCGGCTCGGGCTCGATCTGCTGATCAACTGGATTGTCATCACTGCGAGCATGGGCGCCCTCGGTGCACTTGTCGCCGCGGCACATCCGCTGTCGATCCTCGCCGCCGCGGTCTCGTCTCCACTCACCCCACTGCACCCTGCCCTGGCCTCCGGCATGGTCAGCGGTGCGGTGGAGGCTTGGGTACGCAAGCCCAAGGTCGAGGACTTTGCACAACTACGCGACGACGTGATGCATTGGCGTGGTTGGTGGCGCAACTCGGTAACGCGGGTATTTCTGGTCTTTTTCCTGACCAGTTTCGGCACCTCGATCGGCGTATGGATCGCGCTGGGCATCAATACCGGGAAGATGGCAGCACATCCCTGACCCGCTGCGCGCAATCGCTCCGGTCGGAGTAATGAACGCGGTAGTTGGTGAACTGCATCGCATGACAGAACGTCGCGTTTGCATCACGCTAGTCGGCATGTCGAACTCGCTAAATTCCGATTGGTTGCTCCGTGTCTGCGCAGCAATGCTGTCGCTGCTCGATGCTAACGCCAGCGCGCAGAGTTTCTGCGAGCCGGTGAGCGTCGAGCCAATCGCTGGCGCGGTGCTATTGGGCAATGGCACTGCCGGCAGTGTCACCACCGCTGACATACAGAACGCACTCAATGCTGGTGGGACCATCCGCTTCAATGTGGGCGCTGCGCCGACCACGATCGTACTCACCTCGACCTTGGTCGCGAGTCGCGCCAGCGTGCTTGATGGCGCCGGTGTGGTCACGCTTTCCGGTGGCAACACGCGACGCATCATGAGTATCGTCAATCCCGACCCGGCGCCGAATGCGCCGTTGTTCCGCGTTACTTTGCAAAACATCAACCTGGCCAATGCCCAGGTCAACGACGGGCGCGGGGCGGCGATCTACAAGGAACACGATTTCGAGTTTCCACACAAAGTCAGCCTGAAGCTGGTCAATTGCAGATTCTCCAACAATGCCGCTGCGCTGGACGCCTCTCCCCAGGATGACGGAGGCGGCGCATTCTACGGCGAGCTGCTGGACCGACTCGACATCGGAAATTGCATCTTCGAGAACAATCGCGGCAGCAACGGCGGCGCCGTTTACTCGCTGGGATCATTGCACGTCAACATCATCGATTCGCAGTTCCTGGCAAATCAGGCCATCGGCACCGGTGGCAATCCCGGCAATGGCGGCAACGCGGGAGCGCTGGGCGTTGATGGCGGTGATCGCAGCGTGGATGTCTGTCGAACCCGATTTGTTGACAACACTTCAAACGCCTACGGCGCCGGATTTTTCAGTGTGATGTACGACCAGACCAGCCGCACTCGATTTGAGGACACGCTGTTTCAAGGAAATCGTCAGCTTTCGGCCAGTCAGCACAGCGGCGGCGCTTATATCCAGGATGGCCCCTGGGCGATCGAACGCTCGACCTTCGCCAACAACGAGGCCAATGGCTTCGGTGGGCTATTCGTCGCCGGCAATGCACCGGGACGGATTCGCAATAGCACCTTCAGCGGCAACATCGCCCGCACTGGTCTTGGCGGGGCAATGGCGTTAAGCAATTCCGCCGCGATCGACATCATCAACACCACCATCGCCGCGAACGTTGCGACCGCCGCATTCGCCGGCGGTATCTCGATTGGCACCCCCAATCAACTGCGCCTGACCAATGTAATCCTGGCCAACAACAGCGGAGGCAATCGTTTCGTCAGCTGGGGCATCAACAATTCGGCGCAGTTTGACGGGGGTGGCAACCAGCAGTGGCCGCAAATTCGCCCGATGGGCGGAGGCAACGAAGTACCAGCGACTGCATCCGCGGTTTTCGCCGATCCACTGCTCGCCGCCTTGGCAGACAATGGCGGTATCACCAGCACCATCGCGATCTCTTCAGGCAGCCTGGCCAGAAACGGCGGCGTTTCGAATGAGAATGTGACGAGCTTCGATCAACGTGGATTCACTCGCGTGGGAACGCCCGATCGCGGCGCTTTCGAGTTCGGCGCAGAAGCGTCGATGTTCGCCAGCGGATTCGAGTAGCCCGGTTTTTCTACCGACCGAACGTAAAGTAGAGGGGCGCGACACTATTTGGCGCGCCCCTCCCAAAGGCACTATGCGGCGGCGGTTTCACAGCAATCCAGGTAACAAACCGATCGATAACGAACTGGATGGTTTCACCATCACATATTCAAAATCGTTTCTACGCGGTACGGTTCCGTGAGGGAACCTCTGAACAAGTTCAGAGCCTGGATAGCCCCCTGAGACAGGGGGCGAAAAACCGCAGGTTTGACCAGCTCCGCTGTTGAAAACGACCAGCTTCGCTGTTGAAAACCGGGGTGTGGCAAACGATAAGCTTTGCAGCGAAGGCGAAGTGGTGACTTATTCAGACCATTCTTAGCTGTCTTCTTCCCAGACGCGACACCGAATGACCAGCGTGCTGTCAACCGGGACGGTAACAGATCGGAACGCACTGAGATCGGCACTGCTGCCTGATCCGACCGACCAGTGTTCTTCGGGCGAATTCGCGCAATTGATATTATTGACGCTGGTCTTGATTCTCCAATCTCCAGATCCGATTTCCTCGTCGTCGTGGACTTCAATTTCGTCGAACTGAACCCTGACTCGCACTCGCGGGCCTGAAAGTTTCCTGCTGAAAATTCGGTAGTGCACCGTAACGTTTCCTTCGTTTCCGTTGAACCGGAACGAATGCACTTCATCTCCTTCGATGTCCTTTGCCACATAGGTAAATGATTTTGGTTCACCGACTGCTTGCCATGACATAAAATGATCCTTTATTTTTCGAACAATTGAATGGGAGCTGCATGTTTGTCTTGCAGAATCGCTGCAGTTTTAGAGACCGGTGCAATCGCACACAGCACCGTCTCTTTTTGCCTAGTCGCAGAATCGAATCGAATCCCGCCATCTGCTTGATAGATCGCAGTCGAGGCGCTATGGCGGGCTCAGGCGCTGTTTTGCGACTGCTGTGACCAGATGCCGGGATTTCGATCTCTGCGTTGACCTCGACCCACGTAAAGTAAGGAGTAGCCAAAGTGTCCAAGCAGATCTTTGTGTGCTGTGCGATCAAAATGGCTTTCAGCATTGCCTTAATCGGTGCAGTCGCTGGCGTCGGCGCACAGCCGGTCGCGCAACCAGGCAAGCCCAAACCGGTAGCCACCGAGCCTGTGGCGATGCCGCCCGTTCAAGCGCCCTACCCATCGCGACCCGGATCGGGGGGGCCAGGTCAAGGCGAAATTAGCGCTGTGCCGTCGGACGGTTTGTCTGCCAGCGCTGGTTCCGCTGCGCAGGTGCTGGCGGCCGATCTAGCCTTGATTCGCGGTTTCAAGGTCGGCGATGTCAACATTCCCTGGGGCGATGGAGCAGTAGTTTCGGCTGAAGCGGCCTCATCCAGGAATGCGGGGAAGTGTGTCTTCCAGTATCGCTACAGCACTCGCAATCAGGGGCACACGGCAGCTGCATCGGTGACCAATCGAATATTCCTTGATGCGCGAAACGGAACGCTGCTCGCCAGTGCACTGTTGCCGGCACTCGCAAAGAATGCGCAGGCGGCTTCCATCGGCGAGTTTGCTCTGCGGCCCGGAGGTTCGTTGCTGTATGTGCACGCCGATGCGGTCAATCAGGTTGCAGAAATCGACGAGGCGAATAATCTCCGCCGTGTGCGAGTGACCGTGCACGGCGATTGTTCATCGCCGTGAACTGATCACCGCGAGTGGACTCACGCGGCCGGACTACGGTCTGCCGCGTTCTGCTCTAGCCAATTCGGCGGCGGCCTCGATGGTTCGCGGATCGCGGTCGCCGAACGCGCTCAGACGCACCTGCCAGGCTTCGCGCAGCAATGACTCGGCTTCGGCGGCTCGACCACGATCGAGCAGCAAGGCGCTCAGCGGCAGCAACACTACGGCAAGGCGTTGGTGCCCTTGTGGCAATCGTTTGCGATAGATGGCGAGCGCCTGACGAATTGATGCTTCGGCTTCGTCCACGCGACCTTGTCGGTGCAACACCACGCCAAGTCGATTCAAATCCATGCCGACGCGATCGTGGTCTTCGCCGTATTCGATTCTCTGCAGCGCCAGGGCTTCTCGGTAATGACGCTCAGCCACGACGAAATCGCCGCGCGACTCTGCAAGCCGGCCGATGTTGAACACGGTGGCGGAGCGCCATGGATGACCTGCCGGGTAAGCCCGCAACGCCTGTTGATAGTAAGCGGCAGCACCACCAGGATCAGCGCTTTCCGATAGCAGCAGCCCGAGATCATTGAGATTGAGCGCCACCATCGGATGATTTTCGCCCAATGCTTTACGCTGGATTGCCAGTGCTTGCTCGAGCAACACCTTGGCGCCGGAGTAGTCGCGTTTGGTCCTCAGCACCGCCGAGAGATTATTCATCACGATTGCGACGCTCGGATGCGCGTCGCCCAACGCCTGCTGCATCAGTGCCAGCGCTTCCCGGTAGAGCGTTTCGGCGGAGTCGTTTTCGCCGAGATCTTTCTGCACCAACGCCAGATTTGACAGGCTTTGCGCGAGCTGAGGATGAGTCGATGGCAGTTGTTGTCGGCGCAGTGCCAGCGCTTGACTGAGCATTGGTTGCGCGGCGATGTAATCACCCCGCTGGCGCAGCATCATGCCCAAATCGTCGAGGTTCTCGGCCACGCCGGGATGATCTTCGCCATAGAGTCGGCGACGCATCGCCAGACTATCGCGATAAAATGTTTCGGCGACGGTGTAATCAGCCTTGCGATTGAACAACAAGCCCAGGTCGCTCAGAGTGGAAGCGAACTCAGCGTTATCGGCTTGCTCTGAACGTCCATAGTGTTCCAAGGCGTCGCGCAACAGCCGCTCGGCCTCGGCATATTTACCTTGGTCACTGAGCAGACGCCCGTGGTTACGCAGTGTCCGTGCCCACAGCAGCGGCTGAGTGGCGGCGAGCGGCCGCGTAGCCTGGATTTCAAGCTCCAAAAGCTTTCGCGC
>JANMSL010000120.1:0-10595 GCA_031389245.1 Lysobacterales bacterium
TGTGCAGGCCAAAGCGCGTGCGGTGACCGATGCTGTTGTGCGTATTGAGGCGCGCTGATCGATTCTCAGCCGTCCCGCGCGAGATGCTGAACTGACGTTCATTTTTGCTCGGCAGCGCGGTTGCAAACAAACGCCTACGCACTGCCGGTAGCGGCCGGCGCAGGATATGCTGGGCCGCATTGGAACGAGGATTTCGCCGTGCGCATCCGTTTGTTGCTCGCGTTGCCGCTGCTGGCCCTGTCATGGTGTCCGATCGCGGTGTGTGCGGCAGATCTGCCGTTCGTCAATTGGGAAAACCACCCGATCCACGCGCTCGATCTGAGCCCCGATGGGCGCATTCTCGCAGTGGCGCACACGGCTGATCAACGCGTGCAGTTTTTCGATGTCAGTACTGGCACGCCGGTGTCGATTGGGCATGTGGTGGTCGGTGTCGATCCGGTGTCGGTTCGCTTCCGCACTTCCGGCGAGCTATGGGTGGTCAACCACATCTCCGATTCGGTCAGCGTTGTTGATGTATCGCGGCGCGTGGTGATCGACACCCTGGCCACCGCCGACGAGCCATTCGATGTGGTGTTTGCGGCTGGCCGCGCTTTCGTCAGTTGCTCTCAGGCCAACGCAGTGTGGGTTTTCGATACGGCCGAGCGCGCACGTGCCGCGCAAATCATTCCGATTCTGGGCGAAGACCCGCGTGCGCTGGCGGTCAGTGCCGATGGTCGTTCGGTCTACGTCGCCGTATTCGAGTCGGGCAATGCGACCACATTGTTGGCGGGCGGATTGACCAACAACAACATTGCATTACCAAATGCGGTCAGCGATCCCCGCGGCCCCTATGGCGGGCGCAATCCGCCCCCAAACGCGGGCACGGTATTCGATCCGCCATTGCATGCCCAAGTGACGCCGCCACGCGTTGGCCTGATCGTGCGCAAAGGTGCTGATCAGCGCTGGCGTGACGACAACAGCCGCGACTGGAGCGATTTCATTTCGGGACCACTGGCCGCAGCCTCGGGGCGCGTCCAGGGTTGGGATCTGCCGGATCGCGACCTGGCGATTGTTGATACGAGTTCCCTCGCGGTGCGCTATGTCAGCGGATTGATGAATATCGGCATGGCCCTGGCGGTCAATCCGCAAAGCGGTACGGTCACCATGGTCGGCACCGATGCGCGTAACGAGGTGCGTTACGAGCCAAAGAATAAAGGTAGGTTCGTGCGCACTCTTTTGGCGCAGGTGAACGCGTCGCCAACGCCGAGCAAGCAGATTTCAGATCTGAATGCGCATCTGGATTACACCGCCTCCAGCACCGCACAGCAATTGCGTGATTTGAGCATCAGCGATCCGCGCGCCATTCTGTGGCGTGGCGACGGGCAGCGGGGCTGGATTGCGGGCATGGGCTCGAATCATCTGCTCGTGATCGATGCCGCGGGTCAGCGCATTGGCACGCCGATCGCAGTCGGGCAGGGGCCGATCGGGTTGGCCTTGGACGAACCACGCTCGCGCCTGTACGCGTGGAACCATTTCGATGCCTCGCTTTCCGTCATTGACGTCAATGCGAACACTGAGCTGCAGCGCGTTGCTGTGTTCAATCCGCTGCCGCTGAGCATTCGCGCTGGGCGACCACTCCTGTACGACAGCCATCGCACCTCTGGCCTGGGTCAGGCGGCATGCGCTTCCTGTCATGTCGATGCGCGCATGGATCGTTTGGCCTGGGATCTGGGCGATCCGTCACAGCCCCCGGCGCCGTTCGATCAAAACTGCCTGACGGTGATCGGATCGCAGCCATGCGGAGACTTCCATGCGATGAAAGGACCGATGACCACGCAGACGATGCAGGACATCATCGGCCATGAGCCGTTTCATTGGCGCGGCGATCGTGCCGGCATCGAGGCTTTCAACCCCGCGTTCGAAGGCCTGCTCGGTGATGACCGGCAACTGACCGCGCCCGAGATGCAGGCGTTCGAGAATTTTCTTGCGACGGTTGCCTATCCGCCGAATCCCTTTCGAAACTCCGACAACAGCTTGCCGAGTGCATTGCCGCTCGTCGGTCACTACACCAGTGGACGATTCGCCATGGCCGGGTTGCCGCTCGGCATCGGCGATGCCAACCGCGGCGTGCAGCTGTACACGCGCGGCCTGCTCGACAGCGTGTTCCAGTGCGCCAGCTGTCATAGCCTGCCGACGGGAATGGCAGCCAACGGTCGGCTGTTTCTCGGTGTGCTCGGCTTCAGTGTCGGCGGCACAGTCATGCCGATCGGGGCGATGGGCGAAAATCATCTGGGCATTGTCAGCACCGATGGCTCGACCAATTCATCGATCAAGGTGCCGCATTTGCGCAACCAGTACGACAAAGTTGGAATGAACCTGGGGCGCGTCGACAGCCTGGCCGGATTCGGATTCCTGCACGACGGTTCGGTCGACTCGATATCGCGTTTTGTTTCGGCAGGCACTTTCAGCGTGCGCTCGGACCAGGAAGTGGCCGACCTGGTTGCGCTGATGCTGGCGTTTGCTGGCTCCGACTTTGGTGACGTCAATCCGGTGCTGGGCGGCCCACCTCCAATCTCGCTCGATACGCACGCTGCGGTCGGGAAGCAAGTGCGCGTCTCGGCGGCAGGCGGATCGGTGGCGGCGCAAGGCCTGCTGACGCTGGCGCGTACACGCAAGGTCGATCTGATCGTGCATAACGCCAGCCGCGGTTTTGTTTTCGATCCGAACGCAGACCGATTCGCCGATTCGGCGGATTCGGCGCTGATCACAGACGTTGCGCTGTTGAATCTTGCCAGCGCGTCCGAACCACAGACCTGGACCATTGTTCCGCAGGGCTTGGGTCGACGCCTGGGCGTGGATCGCGATGGCGATGGTCTGGGCAATGCACGTGAGATTGCGCAGGGCTCCAATCCAGCCGATGCCGCATCGACCGCACCGCGCCTGGCCGCGGGGCTCTGGTACAACCCGCAGCGCAGTGGACATGGCTTCGACTTGCAGTACGCAGCCGGTTCCATCGCGGTGACCTGGTACACCTACGAAGACGACGGCACTCCGGTCTGGTATCAGGCGGCGGCACCCGTCGCGCAGCCATGGCACAGCGTGTTGAATCGTTTTACGCGCAATGCCGCAACCGGAACGGTGACGGCGCAGGCTGTGGGCACACTGCAACTCAACGTCATCGACGCGCGTCACGCCACGTTCGAATGGCATCTGGGCAATCGCTCGGGCCAGGAATCGGTGGTGCCCTTGCTCAGCGCTCCGGTGCCGACGGTGCCCGATCGTACCGGCATCTGGTACGACCCCACGGAGTCGGGCTGGGGATTGAGCATTTATTCCGAGGGCGAGGTATCGGGTGTCGTGGTTTATTTCTACGATGCCAACCAGCAGCCGCGTTGGGTGCTTGGCGCCGGCAGCAACACCAGTCAGCAGTCCATCGCGATGCGCAGCTTTCGTGGCTTCTGTCCTGACTGCGCTGCGATACCGACCACTTCTGTTGCCAGTGGTGACGTTGCGCTCGGGTTTGCCGGTGCACGCGCTGCCAGTCTCAGCCTGAACGTGCGCCACGCGGATCAGCCGGGCTCGCAATGGCAGCGTGGCCCAATCGGCATCGTGCCGCTGTCCGATGCGGCGCTGCGTCCGGCCAGTTACTGAGCATCTCCGTTGCGTGTGCGGTGATTGCCACGATCGCAATGCTTGCCGTGTCTGCGTGCCCCCAATTCCGCCTCGCTCGCAGGTCGGGGAAGAAATTTCGCGCTCGCGTGTAATAGCAGCCAGGTCCGTCCTCTGCCGGGCCAAGGAGAAGCAAAGTGGAACGATCCACCGCTATTGTCGTCGGCATTCTGGTTGCCGGTGTTTTCGCCATCATCCTCACGGCCATGCGCGGCGACATCCTGCCGCGTTCAAACTTCGTGCCGGAGTTGGACAACCCGATGGTCATGCGCGTGTATGACGTACCCCCGGAGCGCGCACAGGACATCCGCAGCGCATTGTCGGCGACGCTCGACACCGGCAACGAATCGACCAGCTCGCTGGGACGAGTGACCCTGAGTGGCACCAATCAGGTGTTGGTGTTGGCGCCGGTCATTACCCAGGCAACCATTGCCGAAGCAGTGAAAAAGCTCGGCGGTGGTGGCGCAGTGTCAAACGTTCCCGGCGCAACGGTGCGGCTCGAAGTTTGGCTGGTGGATGCTATCTCGGGACCGGGAACGGATGACGCTGCATTGGCACCGATTCAAGAAGCGCTGCAGTCGGCGCGAATCAATCTTGGCGCGGTGCGTTTCCGGGTGCACGACGCGCTGATTCTGGCGGCGATGCCCAATGGTGGAAGGGCGAGCGCGGTGAGCGGATTGCAAACCCGGGTCGAAGCGCAACTGCGCCCGATCGATAAAGGCGTTCAAGTTGAATTGCAGATTGTCGGAGTGAACTCAGCACAACTGGAGTCAACTGCCAGCCTGAAGTACGACCAGACCATGGTGCTGGCTCAGCTGGCTGCAGGCAGCGCCGCAGATGCTCCGCTACGACTCTACGTTCTACGCGCGACGCCGTTGTCGCCTTGACTGGTGGTGACCAGCGCGCAGTCCAATCTACACCTGTACTGACATGACATCGCGCCTTCTCTCGACTCGCACCGCCGCTTCGCCCGGTCGCAGCAGTGCGCCATTGGCATTGCGGCGGGCGCGGAAAACAAGGCCAGCGGTTGCATTTATTCAGCGCATCGGTCAAGCGGACTACTGACGGTGCCCATTGACCAAACGGATTTGCTCGCCGCGTATCGCCGCCTGGAAGTGCCGCTGTACAACGTGCTCTATCGCTGGCTGTGGGATCGGCACGAATGCCAGGACCTGAGCCAGGAGACGTTCATGCGCGTGTGGAAGCAACGTGCCCGCGTTGATGCGGCGCGCATCGATGCATTGATTTATGCCACGGCATTGAATCTGGCGAGAAACAAGCTGCGCTGGCGCGGTCTGTGGCGCTTCGAATCAACCGATGCGCATGATTGTGCAAATGGCGAATCACCGGAAGAATATGCGCGACGCTGCGCAGACCAGCAACGCGTCAGAGCGGCGCTGTCCAAGCTCGACCGTGGCGCGCGAAATTTGCTGTTGTTGTCGGAGTTTGCCGGGCTCAATACAGCCGAGCTGGCTGAGGTGTTGCAGGTTGCGGCTGGAACGGTTGCATCACGCAAGCATCGAGCCCTGGCATTGCTGAAGGGTTATCTGGAGGTGTGCAATGACTGAACTGGAACGCTGGTTACCCCGATTGGCGCCGCCTGGCGGTGGGCTGGCGCGCCTGCAACAAACGCTGGGCGGGCAACCGCAGTCGTCGATTGCGTGGCTATCCATGCGGACGCTGCCTCTGATCGCGACTGCTTCGGTAGTTATGTTTGTCATGCTGTCGCTGATGCTGACATCACGGATACTGCGGCCGCCCGTGCAGGCAGAGAGAGTTGCAGTCGTGCTGGGTTCGCTCGCGCATCAACCGCCCACCGCGTTGCGTATTGAACAGGGCGACGCGACCGAGGTCAGTACACCGGGTGCGTCGGTGCGCGTGTTTCTGGTGATGACGCGGTAAGCGCACTCCTGTACCAGTTCAAGCTGCGCCGAGGCTGATACTGATACTGATGCTGATGCTGATGCTGATGCTGCATGCAGTCACAGCGTAGTAGTCTGCGCGCTGTACTTGTCCACTGCGTGCGATGCCATGCCACCGCCCCGCCATCCCAATGCCGGCGTCGCCGCCAGCTGCGTGCAGTTGCCAACAGGGCAGTGGGCTACGTTGCTCGACTTTTTATGCGCGCGGTTTCCTGCGATCGCGCGCGCCCAATGGTTGGACCGTTTCGAGCGCGGGCGAGTGCATGACGCGGCAGGCGTGCCGATTGCCGCGCTCAGTGCCTATCGCGCCGGCGCACGCATCTTCTACTACCGTGAGGTTGCCGAGGAGCCACGCATCGCGGCCGAAGAGGCGGTGGTGTACGCCGATGAACATTTGGTTGTTGCCGACAAACCGCATTTCCTGGCGGTGACGCCGTCTGGCGGCTTCGTGGCCGAAACCTTGCTGGCACGGCTGGTTCGCCGATTGGGCAACACCGATCTGGTGCCGCTGCACCGGATCGATCGCGACACCGCCGGGCTGGTGCTGTTCTCCGCCAGTGCGAGCACTCGTGCCCAGTACCACGCGTTGTTTCGACAGCGGGCAATCGCCAAAGGTTATGAGGCGCTGGCCGCGCCGCTGCCCGAAGTTTCCTTTCCGCATGTGCGCCGCAGCCGGCTGGTGCGCGGCGAACCGTTCTTTCGCATGCGCGAAGCTGATGGGGATGCCAACAGCGAAACGCGTGTCAATGTGATCGAGCGTGGCCGACAGTGCTGGCGCTATGCACTCGAGCCAATCACTGGCCGCAAGCACCAACTGCGCGTGCACATGGCAGCGTTGGGTGCGCCGATCCGCAATGATCGTCTGTACCCCGGCCTGGACAGCGCCCCATTGTTGGATGCAACGCGGCCGCTGCAGTTGCTTGCAAAGTCGTTGGCGTTTGTCGACCCGCTGGACGGTAGGCCGCGACGGTTCGAGAGTCGGTTTGAACTCGAAGCGTGCAGCGATGGCCCGCCGTAGCTGGTGCACCGACAAAGCCGATCAGCCTCGAAGCATAGATCGCTGTTTTAGGCAGCAAGTCCCAACTGATCAACCTTAATCCTAAGCTAAAAGGTCAGCGGCATTTCGTAGGAGCGCACCTGGGCGCGATTGGTTTCGAGTTCATAGATGTCCGTCGCGGCCGGGTCCGCTCCTACAGTTAGATAGGCGTGTCCACGAACCCTGGACTGTAGTTCAGCGTAAACCGAGAAGCCATCTGATCGGTCTCGAACTCGACAACGCATCAAACCGGTTATTTATCCACTCCACTATTTATCTACTCATCTATTTATCTACGAATGCCCGCTCAAACACATAGTGGCCGGGCGTACCGATTCGGGGCGCTGCGTGCAGGCCGCGCGCATCAAGAATACGGCGGAAATCGGCCAGCATGCCCGGGCTGCCACAGATCATGAAGCGATCGTCGGTCGCGTTGAATTCGGGTAGTCCCAGCGTGCGCGACATTTCGCCCGATTCAAGCAGGTGGGTCAGGCGGCCGTGGTTGCGGAATGGCGAACGGCTGACCGCCGGGTAGTAAAGCAGCTTGCTGTGGATCACCTCGCCCAGAAATTCGTGGTGAGGTAATTCACGCTCGATGTATTCGGCATAGGCAAGGTCTTCGGCATGGCGCACGCCATGGGTGATGATCACCTTGTCGAATCGCTCGTAGGTTTCGGGATCGCGGATCACCGATAGAAATGGCGCCAGCCCGGTGCCAGTGGCCAACAGGTACAGATGCTTGCCCGGCAACAAGTCGCTGATCAGCAAGGTGCCAGTGGGCTTGCGGCTCATCAGGATACTGTCGCCGGGCTTGATGTGTTGCAGCTTTGACGTGAGTGGGCCGTGCGCGACCTTGATGCTGAAAAACTCCAGCTGCTCTTCCCAATTTGGGCTGGCAATGGAATAGGCACGCAACAGGGGCTTGCCCTCGACCATCAGGCCGACCATCACGAATTGACCGTTGTCGAAACGGAAACCGTCGTCACGGGTGACCGTGAAGCTGAAGTACGCGTCGGTCCAATGACGGACTGCCAACACGGTTTCGGTAATATATGGGCTCATCGGTATGCAGAGATCGGCGAATGCGACCGCGCTGACTGGGTAACGTCGCAGATTAGCAGGCGTCGCGCGATCATTCGAGGCGCTTTGCTTGCGATCAGCATTCAAGGCACCATGTGGCTGATTCAAGCCAGCGACGTCGTGGTGAGGATGCCCAGTTGTGCTGAGCAATTGCTTCTACATTCAAATCAGGAGATCGCCATGAGTCAGGTACACGAATTTTCAGCACGCACCATCGACGGTGATGAGAAACCGCTCGCTGACTACGATGGCAAGGTCATGTTGATCGTCAACACCGCATCCAAGTGTGGATTCACGCCGCAATACGCCGGCCTCGAAAAACTCTATCGGGATAATCAGGACAAGGGGCTGGTCGTACTTGGGTTCCCCTGCGATCAGTTCGGTCACCAGGAGCCCGGCGACGAGAGCGAGATCAAGAATTTCTGTTCGCTGAGCTATGACGTCAGCTTTCCGATGTTCGCTAAAGTTGACGTCAACGGTGCCAACGCGCACCCGCTCTACAAGTACCTGACGACGGCGAAGAAGGGTTTGCTGGGCACCACGTCCATCAAATGGAACTTCACCAAATTCCTGGTCGATCGCGAAGGCAATGTGGTCGAGCGTTATGCGCCGACCGACAAACCCGAGTCGATAGCCAAGGATCTGAAGAAATACCTGGGTTGAGCGGCGACGGAGCAACTGCCGTGAAGCAGCGGATTTCCACCGAGAAGCGCGGACCAGTCTGACACTCGTCGCAGCGCTTCGTCGCCGATGCAGCCTACCCACGCACAGCAATCAGACGCGCTCGAAAATGCCCGCGGCACCCATGCCGGTACCGATGCACATGGTGACCATGCCGTACTTCTTCTGATGCCGGCGCAGACCATGCACCAGGGTCGCGACGCGGATCGCGCCGGTGGCGCCAAGAGGGTGGCCAAGCGCAATGGCACCGCCGAGCGGATTGATCTTGCTCGCGTCGAGGCCGAGCTCATTGGTGACTGCCAATGCCTGGGCTGCGAACGCTTCGTTCAACTCGATCCATTCCAGATCGTTGTGCGATATTCCAGCCTGCCGACAGGCTTTTGGAATTGCAGCGATCGGTCCAATGCCCATGATTTCGGGTTTGACGCCAGCGACGGAAAACGACACGAAGCGAGCCAGCGGCGTGAGGTTGTAGTCCTTGATCGCCTGCTCGCTGGCCAGCAGCACTGCACCGGCGCCATCCGACATTTGCGAGCTGTTGCCGGCGGTCACGCTGCCGCCCTGGCGGAATACGGGCTTGAGCGCGCCCAATGTTTCGACCGTGCTGTCACGGCGCGGGCCTTCGTCGTTCTTGATCGTACGGCGGCTGATTACCACTTCGCGGCTGTCCAGATTGGGGCTGCGGTCATCGACTTCGTAGGGCAGGATCTCGTCGTTGAATTCGCCGGTTTCGATGGCCTTGCTGGCTTTCTGATGGCTGCGAAGGGCGAATTGATCCTGCGCCTCGCGGGTGATCTTCCATTGCTCAGCCACTTTTTCGGCGGTGATGCCCATGCCATAAGCGATGGCGAGGTTTTCGTCCTTGAAGACATCCGGGTTCATTGCGATCTTGTGCCCCATCATCGGGATCATGCTCATGCTCTCGGTGCCGGCGCCGATCATCAGGTCGGCCTCACCCAGGCGGATGCGATCAGCGGCCAATGCCACCGCCTGGACGCCGGAAGAACAGAAACGATTGATGGTCATCGCCGCGGTGCCGATCGGCAGGCCAGCCATCAATGCGGCGATGCGCGCGATGTTCATGCCTTGCTCGGCTTCCGGCATCGCGCAACCGACAATCACGTCATCGATGCGCCCGCGATCGATCTGCGGGAAGGGTGCCAGGATGCCGCGCAGCACGTGTGCCAGCAGGTCGTCCGGACGCGTATTGCGAAACACTCCGCGCGGTGCCTTGCCCACGGGCGTGCGATTGGCGGCGACGATGTAGCAGTCTTGAATCTGGCGGGACATGGTCTACTCCTCGGAATTGTAGGAGCGGCGTGAGCCGCGATTGCTTCCAGTTGCGTTGGCGTTGGAGGATCGCAGCTCGCGCCGCTCCTGCATTGGATCAGTTGCGCAGCGGTTTGCCGGTTTTAAGCGTGTGCATGATGCGTTCCTGGGTCTTGGGCATCTGCGCCAGTGCGACGAAATGCTTGCGCTCCAGATCGAGCAACCATTGCTCGTCGACGTTGGCACCGCGCTCGAGCTCACCACCGCATAGCGTGTCGGCGATGCGTGAGGACACCTCGTAGTCGTGCGCGGAGATGAAGCGGCCTTCCAGCATGTTGACCAGCATCATCTTCAGCGATGCCGTTCCGGTGTCGCCGGCCACTGGGATGGCACGTGGCGACAGTGGCGGGCGGTAGCCGGTTTCGGACAGCGCACGTGCCTCGGATTTGGCCACATGCAGCAGCTCGTGCGGATTGAACACAATCACATCACTGGTTCGCAGCAGGCCCAGTTCCTTGGCCTCCAACGCGCTGCCCGATACGGTGCCCATGGCCACGGTCTGGAACATGCGCTGCAGGAACGGGAATACATCGCCGCCTTCGGCCTTCTGAACGCAGCGCAAGACGATTTCCTTCAGACCACCGCCGGCAGGCAATAGTCCGACACCGGCCTCGACCAGACCGATGTAGCTTTCCAGTGCGACAACGGTGCGTGCCGAATGCATCTGAAACTCGCAGCCACCGCCCAGCGCCATGCCGCGGATGGCGCACACCACCGGCACCAGTGAATACTTGATGCGCATCGAAGTCTGTTGAAAGCGATCGACCATGGCCTGGAATTCGTCGAGCTTGCCCGCCTGCAGTGCACCCATTGCGCCGCTGAGATCGGCACCGGCGCTGAACGGCTCGTTGTGTTGCCAGATCACCAACCCCTGGAAGCGGCGTTCTGCCTCGTCGACC
>JANMSL010000131.1:0-8274 GCA_031389245.1 Lysobacterales bacterium
CCATAGACCTCATCGGTCGACACGTGTAGAAAGCGAAAGCTGGCTTTGGCCTCGTCGTCAAGCGCGCGCCAATAGCCAAGCGTTGCTTCCAGCAGCGCTAGCGTGCCGACGACATTGGTTTGCACAAACGCGGCCGGGCCATCGATCGAACGGTCGACATGGCTCTCGGCGGCGAAGTTGACGATGGCGTCAGGGCGATGCTCGGCGAGCAGGGTCGCCAACAATTCACGGTCACCGATGTCGCCTTGCACAAAACGGTGTGCGCTGTGGCCTTGCAGCGATTTAAGCGTGTCCAGATTTCCGGCGTAGGTCAACGCGTCCAGATTGACGATGTGCGCGACTGCACCGGCGTGCTCCAGTACGAAATTTCCACCAATGAATCCGGCACCGCCGGTAACCAGCCAGGTTTTCATCAAGACTCCAATAACATGGGGATACGCTTCGACCGCACTGTCTGTCGGGAGTTGCAGGCGCGGGCGAGCCGGGCATTGTAATCGTTGCCAGGGCTAGTGCAGCGGCGGAATTGCGCGTTGCGTCAGACGCAGCAGCGCCAACGCCAGCAGCGGATTGGCCGCGGCGAGCAGATAGTGATAAACGTCAACGCGAAGCATTGGGCCGATGTGCCCGACGCTGCCGATCCAGAGTCCGGCCGCGGCATACAGTGCGACCGCCCAGGCAATCATCAGAAACGCGATTCGGTCGCTGCGCAGGGACGCGAGCGCAGCGACCAGGGCAGCGGCCAGGCCCGCGGCTCCGATCAGCGTGGCGTAACGGTCCACGCCTGACCACAACGCCAATAGGCCAAGCAAGAACGCCGGCGCGATGATCTCCCACGGACGTGGCACGGCATGCCGATGCTGCGTACGCCACAGGATCCAGCAGAACAGCGGAAACGCCAGCAGCGCGGCGATGCGACTGGCTTGTTCGTGCGATTCCACCAACGCGGAAACTCCGGCGAAGCGCAGCGCACCCAGCGTCGCTGCGAGTGCAATCAGCGCCATGCAAAGCGCTGCACCGGTCTGCCGACCACGCCACAATTGCCAAGCAGACCCGATCGATGCAAGTGCGAGCGCTGCGTCGGAGAAGACAGTAGAAATCTGCACGTCAAGCCTCGATCGGATTGATGCCACGTTGTGGCAGTCTCAGTCCCAGTAATGCTGCCAACCCTGATGCGACCAAAGCGACGGTAATGACTGAGCTCAGCGCGGGGGTCAACGCACTGCCGAACCAGTCGCCTGTGTTCAATACCAGGCAGGCCATCGACACCACGCGAACCAGCTCGAGCCAGCGGAATGCCGGTCGTGCTTCAAGCAGGCCGCCGAGAATCCAGAGCGAGGTGAGAACGAATAGGGCATACAGGCTGGCATCGATTTTGCCTAGCGCCGGCAAAATAGCCAGAAAGTGCGTGCCGGCAGCAACGATTGCGATGAACTGCAACAGACAATAAACCTGGGCGAAAATGGTAAGCGTGGTGTCGTACTTGCGCACGCGCTCGATTGAAAATGCCAGTTTCGGATGTGCCAGAGCAACATCGTTCGGACGCCAGCCGGGACGTGCAACCCACACGCGGAGCTTGTCGCTCCAGCGCTTTGCGCGCCAACTGTCGCGGGCGAGATCGACATAAGTGTCGAGATTGGCCCACAGCGGATTCCAGCTGTGCAGTGGCGCGCGTGTGCCGTAGATCACTGGATCGTCGGCGCGCTCTTCTTGAAAGGTACCAAATAGCCGATCCCACACGATAAGAATGCCGCCGTAGTTTTTGTCGACATACTGATCATTGACGCCGTGATGCACGCGATGATTCGACGGCGAGGCGAAAATCCGATCAAACCAGCCGAGTCGACCGATCTGTTCGGTGTGAATCCAGTACTGGTAAAGCAGGTCGATCAACGCCACGCTGGCAAAAACCAGCGGCGGCACGCCGGCCACTGCCATCGGCAGATAGAACACCCAACCGAGCAGGAACCCACTGCTGGTCTGGCGTAGTGCAGTGCTGAGGTTGAACTCCTCGCTCTGGTGATGCACGACATGTGCTGCCCACAGGATATTCACTTCGTGGCCAAGTCGGTGATGCCAGTAATAAAGAAAGTCATACACAAGCAGTGCGCCGATCCAGATCAGGACCGACGTTGCTGGCAAATCAAACAGGCGAGCCTGCTCATAGATCCAGACATAGATGCCGAGCGACAACAGGCGGGTGAACACGCCCGCGACCTGGGACATGGTGCCGAGGCTGACGCTGTTGATCGCATCGGCCAGGCGATAAGCGCTGCGCTGACGCACTCGCGCCACGGTTATTTCGATAGCCATCAACAGGAAGAACACCGGTATGGCGTAGACGATGGGATTCATGCGCCGATCACAGCAGTAGTTGCGTGGCCCGGCAAGCGCCGAGCCGGCGAACGCACGGAAGCAACGCTTCGTCAGCTACGGCGATCACCCAATGGCGGTCGAAGTGATCAACATCTGCGACGAGCCAGCGCGGTTTGTGAATGAGTTCGAGGATTGACGCCGTACAGATCAACTCGGCGAGGATGACCCAGGTGCTCTTGCTGGATCATTCATAGATGTGAAAACGATCCAACGGTACGTCTTGTTGGGCTGAATCAAGGGCTTGGCGATGATGGGCGTCCTGCCGGCAGGATGCGGGCTGCACGGCGCATGATGCTGCAGCGCAACCTGAGCTATTCTTGGCGAGTAACTGTCAGGCTTCTGCGTTGCGCGAGGCCGGTGGTCACTCAACTCATCTGGGGAGTCGTTTCGTCATGATCAAGCTACATCCACTATTTCTTGCGTTGGCCGCGGCTGGATTTACATCGCCAATGCACGCTTCGAGTCCTGCCAGCAGCGGAACGGGTACGCTGACCAGCGCGGCCGCGCAAGGCGCGACTTATATCATTACCTTTGCCGAGCCCGGCCTGCTGTACAACGATGGCCAACGCGGCGCGTTCATGGCCACTGCGCCGACGCAAACCGGCACGCGCAAGCTCGACACGCGCTCGCTTGCGGCATTGTCGTATCGCAACTATCTGAGCAATCAGCAAGACCATTATCTGGCTGAGATGAACCGCGTGCTGCTGCGCACGGTTGCAGTGTTGCACCGCTACGACGTCACCTTGAATGGGGTGGCAGTCACGCTCACGGCGGAAGAGGCTGCGAAGGTGCAGACCCTAGCGGGCGTCAAGAGTGTCCAGGCGGAGGTCATTTACCAGCTGGACACCGATGCTGGGCCCGCTTTTATTGGTGCCCCCGCGATGTGGAGCGGCACGGGTACGTACAGCGGGCTTGGTACCCGTGGCGAAGGCGTGCTGGTCGGCGTGTTTGATACGGGTGGCAACCCGGACCACCCATCGTTTGCCAATGACGTGAGCTGCGGATTCTCTGCCGGTACGCCCAAGCTGGTCGGTACCAAGGACTGCAATACTGCCAATTGTGCGACTGGCAATGGCGAGGATGTCAGTTTCTTCGTCGATGCGAACAATGCAGGTAGTTCGGGCCATGGTGTGCATACGGCGTCTACCGCTGCCGGTGGCGTGGTTGCCGCCGGGACGCTGGTAAATACCGTGCCCGCGCGATTCGATATCTCAGGTGTTGCGCCCTGTTCGCGCGTCATCACCTACAAAGTCTGCGGTGACACCCTGCCTTCGGGTGCGGCAGGCTGCGGCGGCGCGGCGATTCAGGCCGCTATCCAAACCTCGATCACAGATCAGGTTGATGTGGTCAACTTCTCGATTTCCGGTGGCACCAGTCCCTGGAGCGATAACGACCGTGGCTTTCTGGATATGGTCAATGCCGACATTCTGGTGGCTGCGTCGGCCGGTAATACACGGGCGGCAACGCCTAATCCGGTGGGCGCGGTCAACCATCGCGGACCCTGGGTGATGACGGTTGCCAACTCAACGCACGATCGCGTGGTCACCAACCCGGTCAGCGTCGCAGGCAGCTTGCAAAACGTGCCGAGCCAGGCGAGTAACGGCCTAGCGTATACGACGACGGTAACGGCGAATGTTGCCAACGCGGTCGCGCTGGGCAACGAGTATGGATGTACCGCCGCTGGAGGCTTCACCGCTGGTTCCATGACTGGGCAGATTGCCTTGATCCAGCGTGGCCCGCCAGCACCGGCTACTGCTTGCAGTTTCGTCGAAAAAATCAACAACGCCACTACCGCTGGTGCTATCGGTGCGGTGATCTATGACCGCACCACAGGTGCGCCACTCACCATGGATGTCTCGGCTGCTCCTGGAACCACGATTCCCGCCGTGTTTATTCGTCAGGCGGCGGGCTACACATTGCGCGACTTCCTGGTAACCACCCCGGCCGCGATGATGACCATCGTAGGGCCCCCGCAGCGGGTGATCGATCCGGGTGTGGCGGATGTGTTGAACGCCAGCAGCCTGCGTGGTCCGAATGCGACGTTTGATGTTACCAAGCCGGACATCACCGGGCCCGGTACCAATATTTATGCAGCCTCAAGCGGCAATTTTGGCGAATTCATTTTCCTCACCGGTACGTCGATGTCGAGCCCGCACCTTGCCGGCGCCGCAGCGCTGCTGCGTTCGGCACAACCCACCTGGACGGTGCAGGAAGTGAAATCGGCAATTCAGCTCACCGCCTCGCCGGTCGGACGCAAAGAGAACGAAACCACCCCGTGGGACGCCGATGATATTGGCAACGGTCGCATTGACCTGGGCAAAGCGGCGCGCTCAGGATTGGTGATGAACGAGACGTTTGCCAACTTCGTGGCGGCGAACCCGACCAGTGGCAATCCGAACCTGATCCGGCAATTGAATCTGCCGAGTCTGCGCCATATCACGATTGCCGGCAGCTATGTCTTCAGCCGAACCTTTCGCAATGCCTATGGAAAGGCAGCGACCTGGACCGCGGTAACCAGCGGTGCGCCGCTCGGCACCACGGTCACGGCCTCGCCATCCAGCTTCACCTTCGGCAACGATCCCTTGCAGACGCAAACGGTGCTCATCACAGTGGTGGTCAACACACCGTTGGCCGCGCTTGCCTTCGGCTCGGTCAGTTTCACGCCGCCCGCAGGCCTCGAGGACGTGCTGTTCGCGTCCGGCTTCGAAACTGGTGAATTGCAGGCGCAAGCGCCTTACCCGGCCACGCTGAGCATCGCCGTTCAAGGCAACCCGTGATGGTTTAGTGGCTCGAGTTGGTCTGAAACACAAAAAACCCCGCCGTGAGGCGGGGTTTTTTTGTGGCGCGATGTGAGGGCGCGATGTTATCCATGAGCAACCCATGCGGCGTGGTTTCGGCGGTCGCCGCTCAGCCCGACCTTCCTGGTCGGGCGTTCAGCCCGGCTCGACATGCGTTTCATCGCATGTCGAAAACGCCGGGCTTTACTCCTCCACACTCGGAACCAATCGGCACTAATTTCCGTCTTGCACTGCCGTCCAAACCCTCCCTGGTGCTGCGCGTCCGGCCCGACCATCCTGGTCGGGCGTTCAGCCCGGCTCGACATGCGTTTCATCGCATGTCGAAAACGCCGGGCTTTACCCACTAGAATCGAGGGCCTAGCTCCCCTGAGCCCGTTCTGTGATCCAGGTTCCCGGTTATCTGATCAAGCGAGAAGTCGGTGTCGGCGGCATGGCGATGGTCTATCTCGCTGTGCAGACCTCGCTTGAGCGCGAGGTTGCGCTGAAGGTGATGAATCCGGCCATGGTGTCGGACCCGAGCTTTTCGCGCCGATTCATGCAGGAAGCGCGCACGCTCGCCTCGCTGTCGCACCCCAACATCGTGGCGGTCTATGACGTCGGCATCACCGAGGAGAAGCTGCATTATTTCTCCATGCAGCATCTGCCCAATGGCGATTTTCTCAAGCGCATTCATCACGGGGCACCCGAGTCGGAAGCGGTCCGGGTGTTGGCCGGCGTGGCACGGGCGCTGGGATACGCGCATCAGCGCGGCTTCGTGCATCGTGACGTGGCACCGGGCAACGTGCTGTTCGATATCAATGACAACCCGGTACTTACCGATTTCGGTATCGCGCGCGCAGTGACCAAAACCTCGCGCATCACCAATGCAGGCGTCAGTGTCGGCACCAGTCACTACATGAGCCCTGAACAGGCGCGCGGTGGCGATGTCGACGGCCGATCGGACATCTATTCACTGGGTGCGCTGGCGTTTGAGGCGGTCACCGGCAATCCGCCCTACAACGGCGATGATGGATTCGCCATTGCCTATGCGCACGTGTTCGAACCAGTGCCACGGCTACCCGATGACAAGTTGCATTGGCAGACCTTGATCGATCGGGCGATGGCCAAGGACCCGACCGAGCGATTTCAGAACACGGAAGAGTTTCTGGCTGAACTCGCTCGACTGGAGCCACGCATCGGTTCGGCGCGACATGCGTTACCGTCAAGTAGCGCTGCTGCCGTGCCGACGGTAGCCATGCCGCTACCCGTCGTGGTGCCGGTCACCGCCTTGAGCCATCCACTGCCGGTGCTTCCGGCCAAGCCCGCCGCGATGCCGGAGCCAATGGCCAGTCCATTGACGATTCCGTTGACCATTCCGGTCTCGGTCAGTGTCTCAGCGCCTGATCCGTTGGCGCCAGCCGCTGTTGAAGCGAGTGCCGCGCCTGCGCCCAGCCCAGTTCATTTGGATCGACCCACACCACTGGCCAACCGCGCCGTACCCAGGTCAGTGCAGGACGCGGTCGATGATTCCGTAGCGCTGGCGCCAACGCCTGTTGCCGCCAAGCCCTCACGTGTGGGTTGGGTCGTGTTCACTTTGGTTTTGGCAGGTGCCTTGCTGGTGGCGCTGGGCATGTGGCAGCAACGTGGTGGAAAGGAAAATGCCATCAGCGCCTCGATCAAGGCCAACACGCGACCGCCAGCCGAAGAACCAACGCCGCAAGAAACTGTAACGGATGTGCAGCCAACGATTGAGCCCGCGCAGACGACGATGGATCCGGTCGCTGGGGACGGAATCGTTGCGGACGATTTGGCCACAGCCGATCTACTCGCCACAGACGCGGCGCTCGATCCGGCGATTGAAGCGCAAATGCGCAACGCGCTCGCCATCACCGTGGTTGATCCAATCGCATTTCTGACCGCGATGGGCCGTGCCGACATCGCGGCGCAACGCTTGTCGCAACCACCAGGGCGCAACGCGACAGATCGCTATCGGCTGCTGTTGCGCATGCGACCCGAGAGCGCCGAAGCCAAAACGGGTCTACTCAATACCGGACGGGCTTTCGCCAAGATCGCAGCCGAAAAGCTCGCTGAAGGCAAGATCAGCGAATGGATCGAAGGCTCACAGCGTGCCATCGAAGTTGCCGGAGCATTCGATACCGCAGGCGAACTGAAATCGCAATTCGAGCGGCAGCGCGTCGCCCTGATCACCCCGTTGTTGGCGACTGGCGCGCAAGCGATCGAGAAGTGGGATGAGCCCAGGGCCAAAGCCGCGTTCGAGCGCGCTCTGCTGATCGCTCCCGGCAACAAAGCGGCGAGTGACGGATTGAAGCGTGCTTCTGGCATTGGCAAGCCTGGCTACGCCTTCAGCGATGTTGAGGGTGCAAAGCAGGCGGGGCCGGCCATGGTGGTCGCCGCCGTCGCCGGCAAGCGACTGGCCATTGCGCGCGGTGAAATCAGTGTGGCGGAATTCCGCCGTTTCTGGGCAGCTGAAGGTTCGCGCACGCGCGCAGTGCGGCCCAGTTGCCGCGACCGTGAGTCGCTGTTTCGTAGTTCCCGCTCACGTACCTGGCAGACGCCCGGGTTCAATCAAGGCGCCGACCATCCAGTCGTTTGTGTCAGTTGGGATGATGCCAAGGCCTACGTTGATTGGTTGTCGAAAGCGACCGGCAAGCGCTATCGGCTGATGGATGCCAACGAGTGGTCAGCGTTGGCACGCTCCGCCAACAAGGGCGATACTTGTCGCGCCAATATCGGCGATCAGCAATTCAACGCGACCTATCGTGATCGTGCAGCGCTGAGTTGTGCCGATGGATTTGCCGAGACTGCGCCAGCGCGTCGCTTTGCCGCGGCCGCAGGCGTTCACGATCTGGCCGGCAACGTCCGCGAGTGGGTTTCGGATTGCGAATCGGGTTGCCGCAAGCACTTGGCGATGGGCAGCGCCTGGGCCAGCAACGCTGGCGAGTTGGACTTGGCGCAGCGCCACAGTTTCGATACGGATACCGGTTTCAATACCGTCGGATTACGGGTAGCGCGCGAAATTGATTGATCGCGCCTGCGGGTGACCTGCCGTTTCCAGGTAAATGCGCACTGACTCGTTGGCTCGCGGTTTTATCCGGGACCGGGG
>JANMSL010000134.1:0-3329 GCA_031389245.1 Lysobacterales bacterium
AGCGCAGTCGCAAGCTGCGGCGGTGGCGGCCGCCGCACCCGCCGCGGTCTCCGGCGCGCATTCGGTTTCGACAGCTCAAGGCGGCTGGTCCTTACCCAAACCGCGGGCAGCGAGCGGCGAGTGGAAGGGAGGCGAGTCGGCTGCCAACGAAGTCCCGCGGGTGGCCTCGATTACACCACCAGCGAATCGAGCGCCGGCAAAGAACGAACTTCCGACCAACCCTGCGGGGCAATCGTTCGGCATCAGCAGCGCCGGCCAGAGCAGACCCGGCGATGACGAGTTTCTGGTCGGTGGATTCGGCCGGCCGATGACGGGCTGGCCAGGTAGCCCACAGACTGCGCCCACCGCGCCCGCCACTAACGACTCGCAAGACCGGCAGATGTTCAGCACGCTGCGAGAGCTGCTCGCCGGCCGGCGCACTGCGTTGGGCATGACCGCAAGCACGCCCGCTGGCGACGCGCACATGGTGGAAAGCGACGACATCCAGTCGGTGCTCGGCATACTGCAGTCACAACCCACTGCAAAGTTGGCGATCGGCGGCAAGCTCATTGCACGCACCACTGCGCACATCAAGCAGGACATGCTCAATCAGCTGCGGCAAGTAACCCCGCAAGGAAAGCAGCCGCGCCTGCCGGAAGAAGACGCCGACACCATCGATCTGGTTGGCATGCTGTTCGACAATCTCGCCAAGGAGGGTCGCACACAGGAACCGGTGCAGCAGCTGATGAGTCAGCTGCAGGTGCCAGTGATGCGGGTAGCATTGCGCGACAAGAGTTTCTTCTCGCGACGTTCGCATCCGGCGCGGCAACTGCTCAACGCACTTGCCGAAGGCAGCTTCTACTACATGGGCGAGGAGGAGCAGGATCGCGGCCTGGTCGAAAAAATGCAGTTGGTCGTTGATCGCGTCACCAACGAGTTTGAGAGTGACATCAATGTCTTCGAGGACCTGCTGGGCGATTTCGCGCGTCACCTGCATACCCTGGTGCGCAAGTCCGAAGTGGCCGAGAAGCGCAATGTCGAAGCAGTGAAGGGCCGCGAGAAACTCGAGTTGGCGCGCAAGGCAGCTTCTGCTGCGATCGCCGAAAAGATCAAAGGTCACAAGCCGCGCGCGCTGATTCGCACTTTGCTCGAGCAAGCCTGGGCCGACGTGTTGGCTCTGACCATCCTGCGTTCCGGCGAACATTCTGAGGCCTTCCAGCGTCGCCTTGCGGTGGTTGATCGCCTGTTGCAATCTGACCTCGGTCGACAGGTCGAAGGAGATCTGCCGCGCCAGCCAGAGGTTCCGCAGTTGCGCTCCGAGGTTGAGTCCGGGCTTTCGCAGGTCGGCTTTCACCTGGAAGATGTGCAGTCGGTGATCGGCAAGTTGTTTGATGACGAGCGTGCTGCGCAAAATGATGACCCGGAAACATTGACCGAGGTCGCCGCCAAGCTGCGTGCCAAGGCGCGCTTCGGAGAGGAATCTGGCGAGAGCAAAGAAAAGGCTCTGCCCAGTCGTGCCGAACCAGCGCAGCCGCTGGGTGAGGAAACGCTGAGGATTGTGGAACGACTGAAGGGCATTCCTTACGGCACCTGGTTCGAAATGTTGTCTCCGGGCGGTATCTGGCACCCGCGCAAGCTGAGCTGGTTCAGTCCACTCAGTGGTCGCTGTCTTTTCGTCAATCAACGTGGCGCGCGTGCTGAAGAAATGTCATTGGACACCCTGGCGCAGGAGATCCATAGCAAGCGCGCGAGAGTCACTGAAGACAAGCGCGAGAGCCTGATCGATCGCGCCTGGGGAGCGATTGTGCGCACGCTCAAACAGATTGCGATTCCCGACGCGGAACCTGGAGTGGCCAACCCATGACCGAAACGCGCCGCAACAAGCGCCGCAAGGCCGACGAATCAATGCCCGTGGTCGACACCATGACCGGACAAAGTATCGGCCGCATCGGCGATCTTTCGGTGGACGGCATGATGCTGATTGCCGAGCACCGCATGCGCGACAATGCACTCTATCAATTCAGTTTGCACTTGCCCGACGCACGTGGCTTGCCGGTGCAGATCGAAGTCGGCGTTCACGAGCAGTGGACGGCGCCCTCGGCTTTGCCCGGGCAGTATTGGTCGGGATTTCGAATCATCGATATCTCCGCGCGGGACCTCGATGCGATCGACGCGTGGCTGGATAGAGAGGAGCGCGACTAGCAACACGGCTTGTGCTGAGCGTTATTGGCCAGCGCAGCGAAAACCCTAACTGTGCCTGCGCGCTCTCGTGGGCTGACAGCGCAATTGAACTTGGCAATAGCACAAATTACCCAGCGTGTACGAGCTGCATCACAATGGCAATCTAGCCTGCAGAGAAAGCAACATGAGCGACGAACTCGCCCACTTGTATCCGGATCACCTGCGAACCGTGATTGAACGCGCCACGACCGCAATCGCCGTCGGCGGATTCGACCATCTGCTCATTGCCTCCGGTCGACAGTCGTACCGCTTTCTTGACGACATGCCTTACCCCTATTGTGTCAACCCGCTGTTCAAGGCCTGGCTGCCGCTGACGCGACACCCGGACTGCTGGATTGCGCTCACTCCAGGCAGCAAACCCGTGCTCGTTTACTACCAGCCGGATGACTATTGGCACGAAACGCCATCGGCGCCAGCGGGCTACTGGTTGGAGCACTTCGATGTGCGAGTGATTCACGACCCGAAGCACGCAGTTCAGCACCTGCCCCGATCTGGGCGCAGCGCCATCCTGGGCGAAGCGGGCAGCGCGCTTGACGACTTCACACCCAACAATCCAGAACCCGTCATCAATTATCTGCACTTCATGCGCAGCGCAAAAACGCCGTATGAGCTGGCCAATATGCGGCTGGCTTCGCAGCGCGCCACGCGGGCACATGCAGCGGCTGCGACGCTGTTTCGAAGCGCAGTGTCTGGGGCAGGCGTGTCTGAAATGGACCTCCACCGTGCCTATTGTGCGGCGGCCGGTCAAACCGAGTTGGAGCTGCCCTACGGCAATATCGTTGCGCTCAACGAACACGCCGCGATCCTGCACTACCAGTACCAACGCATCGACAGGCCGCAGCGGCACTATTCGTTTCTGATCGACGCGGGGGCCCAGGTCAACGGCTATGCCGCCGATATCACACGCACTTATGGCGCTGCCGACGCCGAATTCCAGATGCTCATCGATGCGCTGGACGCTGCACAACAGCAACTGTGTGATCAGGTGCGACCCGGTAAGTCTTATCCGGAAATCCACCTGGATACGCACGCACGCATCGCCACAATCCTGCACGAGCAAGACTACGTGCGCATGGATCCGGTATCCATGGTCGACACCGGCGTCACCG
>JANMSL010000135.1:0-7183 GCA_031389245.1 Lysobacterales bacterium
GGCCGCAGTCGACGAGCGTGCGCCGCATTTGCCGAAAGTCGACCGCGCGCGTTTGAGTGCCCTGCACACCCTGCGCGAGATTGTCGATTACCTGCAGGTGGGAATAGCACCGGCAGTTGTGGGAGCGGCTGATGTGGGAGCGGCGTCAGCCGCGATTCTCAATACCTCCGCGTCTTTGGAAATCGCGGCTCACGCCGCTCCCACAACAACAGCACCGGCGCTGGAAGCGCTGCTGCTCGCCGTCGTCGCCGAGAAAACCGGCTACCCGGTCGACATGCTGCAACTGGATATGGACCTGGAAGGCGATCTGGGAATCGATTCGATCAAGCGCGTGGAAATTCTGGCCGCAGTCGACGAGCGTGCGCCGCATTTGCCGAAAGTCGACCGCGCGCGTTTGAGTGCCCTGCACACCCTGCGCGAGATTGTCGATTACCTGCAGGTGGGAATAGCACCGGCAGTTGTGGGAACGGCTGATGTGGGAGCGGCTGCAGCCGCGAATCCCAACACCGCCGCGGTGTCCGCATTCGCGGCTGAAGCCGCTCCCACAATTGCAGCTCCCACTGCCACTACTCCCGCACTCGGCCGCTACGCGCTCGAACTCATCCCGGCACCGGCAACCGGATTTTCCATGCCAGGGCTATTGGCTGATATGCCGATCTATGTGACCGGCGACGCAGAGTTGGCGCCAGTGCTGGTCGACGTGCTGCGCGCGCGTGGGGTCGATGCGCATAGCGTTTCTGCGTTGCCCGAGTCAGCGGTCTCCTGTATCTATCTGGGTGGCCTGCAACAGTTCTCGAGTATCGAAGGATCCGTGGCAGTCAATCGCGAAGCGTTTCAACTCGCACGCCAGCTAGCGCCGCGCCTGCAGTCAGCTGCTGGGCTGTTCGTCACCGTGCAGGACACCGGCGGGAGCTTTGCGCTGGGCACAACTTCCGATACTTCGGTCTGGCTTGCTGGATTGCCCGCACTAGTAAAAACCTGCGCGCTCGAATGGCCGCAGGCCAGTGTCAAGGCGATCGATGTGCAACGCCTGGGACGCACGCCCGAAGCGATTGCATTGTCGATCGCCGATGAATTGCTCGAAGGCGGCGGCGAGATCGAGATCGCTTTGCCGAGTAACGGGGGCCGCTTCACATTGCGCAGTGTGGCGATTGCGGTCGATGCCAGCGAGCCTGTGATCAAGCCCGGCGATGTCGTGTTGGTTTCCGGCGGCGCGCGGGGTGTCACTGCCGCATGCCTGCTGGAATGGGCCGGACGCTGTAACGCCAACTTTGTGTTGGTCGGTCGAACGCAGTTGCACGATGAGCCGGCCAGCTGTGGTGGCATCAGCGACGAGAATGGACTGAAGCGAGCGTTGCTTGCCGCTGCCCAAAGCATCGGCGAGACGCTGACCCCGAACACCTTGCAGGCGCGGGTGCAGCAGGTGCAGGCACAGCGCGAGATCCGCCAGACGCTGGCTGGTCTGGCCGCCGCAGGCGCACAGGCACGCTACTGTGCCGTCGCCATTGAAGATCAGGTCGCGCTGCAAGCTGCGCTCGACCAGGTGCGCAGCGCCTGGGGTCCGATCCGTGCCATCGTGCATGGCGCCGGCGTGCTTGCCGACAAGCGCATCGCCGAGAAGACCGATGCGCAGTTTGCGCGCGTGTTCGACACCAAAGTGCAGGGGCTTCGTAACTTATTGGTTGCAACGCAAAGCGATCCGTTGAAACTGCTCTGTGTGTTCTCTTCGGTATCGGCGCGTTGCGGCAATACCGGCCAGTCGGACTATGCAATGGCAAACGAAGTGTTGGCCAAGGTCGCCTGGGCAGAATCACGCCGGCGCCCTGCCCTGCGCGTCAAATCTCTGGGTTGGGGACCTTGGGAGGGCGGGATGGTGACGCCGCAGCTGAAGCAACGCTTCAGCACGCTCGGCGTACCAATGATTCCGCTGGCCGTGGGCGCGCGCATGTTCGCCGATGAAATGGCGGACGCGAGCGCCGCCAGTGTCGAGCTCGTGCTGGGCGGCGAGCCGCGCGCCGAAGCGCTGCTGTTTGAGGGTGCCGATGCGCGCGTGGAGGGGTTGGACGTGCGCGTCCAACGTGGCAGCCACGCCTATCTCGAAGGTCATGCGGTGGATGGCATGCCGGTGGTGCCGGTGGTGCTGGTCGCAGAGTGGCTGGCGCGCGCTGCGCGCAGTTTTCGACCGGGTCTGGAGCTGATCGCATTGCACGATTTGAAAGTGCTCAAGGGCATTCGACTCGGCGGCTTCGAGAATGGCGGCGATCGATTGCGTATCCAGGCGCAGTCAGTGCCCAGCGCTGACGCGACCCTGCTGCAGATGACGGTTCGCGATGTTGCCGGTCGACCGCGCTACAGCGCCCGCGCCGAATTGCGCAAGGTGGCAGCAGTTTCAACGCTGGGCCTACCGCTGTTGTCGCTGGAAGACTGGCACGGCGCATCGCCGTATCCGGAACTGCTCTTTCATCGCGGACACTTCGAGCTGATCGAACAGATGCACGGGGTCTCTGATAGCGGCATTGCGGCAAGTGTGCTCGGTGTGCAGGCTGCTGACTGGCCAAAACAGGATTGGCAGCTGGACGTCGCCGCGCTCGACGGCGGCATGCAGCTCGCCGTGCTGTACGGGCAGCGCATGCTCGGCGGCCCGAACCTGCCGACGTCGATCGCTACCCTGCGCTGCTACGCCACCGTGGCCTGCGCTGGGCCGATCACGGCCTCCGCGAATAGCCGTGCGGTCAGCGCTTCTGCGACCACCACCGATATCTATTTCGTCGATGGCAATGGACAGCGCTTCGCCGAGTTGCTGGGCGTGCAGAACCATGCATTGGCGGCTGCGTAAATATGTTGTTTGCGCCCATTGCCATTGTCGGCCGCGCCTGTGTATTGCCTGGCGCGCTGAATCCCGAAGCGCTATGGCAGGCGGTTGCGGCCGGGCGTGATCTGATCTCGACCACCCCGGCGGGTCGCTGGCGCCTGGCAGCAGAACACGCACTATGTTCGCCCGATGCGCCGAAACCGGATCGGGCCTGGTCGGATCGCGGCGGCTATGTCGAGGGCTTCGCGCAGATCTGGGATCCGCAAGGCTTCGCGATACCCGCCGAGGAACTCGCCCAGCTCGACCCGCTGGTGCACTGGTTGCTGCACTGTTCGCGCCTGGCACTGCGCGAACTCGCGAGCACTCCGAGTTCGCCTAAAACCGGCCCTGCGCAAATCGTTACTCGGGTCGGCGCGATTTTTGGCAATCTGGGTTTTCCCAGTGAAGGCATGGCTGCGTTCGCGGATCAAGTCTGGAAACGCACAACGGGTGAGGATCCGCGCAACCGATTCATGAGTGGCGGCAGCGCCGCAATTCTGACGCGCGCACTCAATCTCGCCGCCGGCAGTCATGCGCTTGATGCCGCCTGCGCCAGCTCGCTGTATGCCATCAAACTTGCCTGTGATCGATTGCACGAAGGCAGTGCCGACGTGATGCTGGCCGGTGCCGTGCAGCGCGCCGACGACTTGTTCCTGCACATCGGTTTTTCTGCCTTGAACGCGCTCAGCCGCAGCGGGCGCTCGCGTCCATTTCATCGCGATGCCGATGGCCTGGTGCCGGCCGAAGGTTGCGCGATGCTGGCATTGAAGCGGCTTGCCGACGCGCGGCGCGATGGCGACACGATTTATGCAATCGTGCGCGGCATTGGTTTGTCCAACGATGGTCGCGGCAAGGGATTGCTTGTTCCCGACGAGGCCGGGCAACAGCGCGCGCTGCGCGCTGCCTATGTCGCTGCCGGACTCAAGCCAGCCGCCGTGTCGCTCCTCGAATGTCATGCCACCGGCACGCCGGTTGGCGACGCCACCGAAATACGCAGCACCGCGGCCGTGTTCGATGATGTGACCGAGGTGCCGGTTGGTTCGTTGAAATCCAACCTCGGGCACCTGATCACAGTTGCCGGCGCCGCCGGGATCATCAAGCTGATTGAGGCGATGCGCGCCGGCGTGCGTCCGCCGAGTCTGCACGCCGAGGAACTGACGCCGGCACTCGCGCACACTCCGTTTCGGGTGTTGCACAAGGCCGAGCCGTGGCCCTCGGCAACGCCACGCATTGCCGCCATCTCGGCGTTTGGATTCGGCGGCAACAACGCACATCTGATCGTATCCGAGGAAGACCTTGAACTCAGCGGCACGCCCCCGGTGCAGATGCGCGAAATCATCGCCATCACCGGCATTGGCTGCATGGCCGGCAGCGCCTCCGATCGGGCTGCTTTCACCGCGGCACTGTTTTCTGATCAGAGCTTTCGCAACGCCAGCGGTGCCGGCGCGATGGCTCAGATCGAACTGGACCTCGCCGGATTGCGCTTCCCGCCGCGCGATCTGCAGCAGACACTACCGCAGCAGCTGGTCATGCTTGAAGCCGCGCGCGAGGCACTGTCCGAGTGCGGCCCATTGCCGCGCGATCGCAGTGCAGTGCTGATCGGCATGGAGCCCGATGCCGAAGTCGCACGTTATGGCACACGTTGGCGGACGGCGAAGCCCGCGAGTGAATCCGGTCATGCGGTGGAACTTCGCCCATCCTGGATTCACCAGGCGCGGAATGCCGTGATCGCGCCGCTCGAATCGGCTGGAGTCATTGGCTGCATGCCCAATATTCCCGCCAACCGGATCAGTGCGCAGTTCGATCTGGCCGGGCCGGCGTTTACCGTGCAGGCCGGCGCCGCGTCGGGATTGCATGCCTTGCAGATTGCCTGTCACGCGCTCGCCCACCACGAAATCGACGCGGCACTCGTCGGCGCCGTTGACCTGTGCTGTGAACCGGTGACCCGCGCCGCCGGTAATACCGATCCGGCCGATGCCGCAGTTGCGATCGTGGTGAAGCGACTGGTCGATGCCGAGCGCGACGGCAATCGCATCTACGCATTGCTCGGCACTACGGGGAGCGGACTGCGTCCGCACTCGACGGAGGCGAGCTCTGGCGTAGCACCGGACTCGATCGATGGGATTACAGGCACCCTGGGCGCGCGGCTCGGCAACGCCGGTGCTGCCGACGGCCTGCTGCACCTCGCCGCTGCTGCGATCAGCCTGCATCATCGTCGTCACCTTGGCGGCAGGCCGTGGCTATCAGCTCAGCCGCGGCATCTACGCATTCCATTGCCAGCTGCGGCCGCGATGGCGCTTTCCGAAGCCAGCACGCATGCGCGTCGCGGCGAATCATCGCTGCCGCGGTTACGTGTCTATTCCGGTGCAGGCCAGGATGCCGTGATCGCTGCGCTACAGGCAGACCGGTCAGGCAACGACGGCCCGGCGCGGCTGGTTCTGGTGTGTCGCGACGAAGAGTTCGAAGCCACGCGCACGCGCGCACTCGCCCATCTGCAACACGGCGCGCCGGCCGGAAGCGCTATCCATTTTCGTGCTGCACCGATCAGCGGCCAGCTGGCTTTTGTGTTCGCTGGCGCGGGCGCCGCATATGCCGGTATGGGCGCCGATCTGGTCACTCAGCTACCGCAGCTGTTGCACACACTGGCTGAGCGCAGCCAGCACCTGGCCACCGCGCTCGACTGGGCGTTCGATCCTGACTGCGCGCAGCCGACCGCATTGCAACAGTTGTGGGGCGCATCTGCTTTATCGCAGTTGCACCTGGAGTTGAGCGAGGGCGTACTTGGTCTGCACGCCGATGCCTGGCTCGGCTATTCCTCGGGCGAAACCAATGCCTTGGTCGCAGCCGGGGTCTGGAACGACCCCGATGCACTGATGGATGAGATGCAGGCGAGCGGCCTGGTCACGCATCATCTCGGCGGTGAATTCAGTGCGGTGCAAAAGCAATGGAATCGAGCGGTGCATTGGGCAAGCTGGACGGTATTGGCACCCGTCGCGGAAGTTCGCGCTGCGTTGCAGGGCCTCGAACACGTGCATCTGGCAATCATCAATGGCGATGCCGATTGTCTGATCGCCGGTGAAGAGAGTGGTTGCCAATTGCTGGTCGAGCGCATCGGCAGCAATCGCTGTCTGCGCCTGATCTATCCCCTGGCCGTGCATGTGCCCGAACTGGCCGCGATGGAAGCGCAGTGGTTGCAGCTGCATCGCCGTGAGACGCGCGCGCCACGTCACGGCAAGGTCTATTCCAATGCGTTGGGATCGGCCTATACCCCTGGCCGCGAGTCATGCGCGCGGGCCATTCTTGATCAGGCCAATCGCACGCTGGATCTGCGGCCCGTGGTGCTGCGCGCGTGGCAGGATGGCGTGCGCATCTTCATAGAGCACGGGCCGGGCAGCACTTTTGCGCGCGCCATTCGCGGCATTTTGGGCGAACGCGAAGCGCTTATCGTCAGTCTGGACCGCAAGGGCCAGGGCATCGAAGGTACCTTGGGTGCGATCGCGGCATTGCTCGCCGCGGGCGTGCCAATGCGCAACGAACATCTGCGTGATCTGCTGTCACCGGTTCCGGCGAAACCAGCAGCGCAGCGGCCGCTGCGACTGCCAGCGCATTGGCCACCGGTAGTGCTGGCGCAACGCGGCGACGTGCCAGCAGACGCAATGACGGCGCCGATGCAGTCCATGCCGCGCGCTCCGTCGCTACCGTCGACATTGTTGGCCGAACTCGGTGCCGGCGCTGCAGTTGTTGCGTCGCCAATCGCGCCGCATGCGATGCCTGTGGATTTCAGCGCAGTCGCGGCGCTGCCAGCAGAGCCCGGCGCTGCACATCGACGCTCGCTACCACTGGCTGCACACCGCGCTCAGATCGCGCATGTCAGTCGCGTGCACCAGCAATTTCTCGACGTACAATCCAACGCACATCAGCAATTTTTGCGGCTGCGCCAGCAGGCGCAACAACTGTTGCTGCGCGTGGGCACAGATGGCGGCAGTCTGCGCTTCAACGCCGCCCCTTTGGCTCCGACATTGAGCACGGCGTCTACTATTTCGTCAGCGTTCAAGCCGGAACGCGCGGCACAGGCGCTGCCTTCGAACCCGACCAACGCACCGCCACGCGCCGCAGTGGCGCAACCCTTTGCATCGGCGCCTGAGCGCGAAGCGATCGCTCCGATACACGCCAAACCAACCACCGATGCTGCGCAGTACAAGAAAGGTCAAACCGCAGTCACCGGTCCAAGCTTCAACCGCGAGCAATTGCTGATCCACGCCGACGGTCGCATCTCGGATTTGTTTGGCGCGCCGTTCAAGGCGCAGGATGAGTACCTGCGCCAGGTGCGCA